>DATLVW010000311.1:0-10785 GCA_035577085.1 Thermoanaerobaculia bacterium | reverse complement strand
GGTCGGTAGCCGGGAGTCGGGGGTCGGAGAAACATCCAACCCCTGGACTCCTGAGCCGTCTACCGCAACTTGTCTCCGACTCCCGAAACCCGACACCCATGTGGGATCCAACCCAATACGAACGATTCAAAGACGAGCGCGCGCAGCCGTTCCATGACCTCGTCGCGCTGATCGAGCCTCGCCCGCACATGCGCGTCGTCGACCTCGGCTGCGGCACAGGTGAGCTTACGCGCGCGCTGCACGAGAAGCTCACCGCCGAAGAGACGATTGGGATCGACAGCTCGGAAACGATGCTTCTCAAGGCCGACTCGTTCGATTCCGAAGTCCTGCATTTTGAGCGCGGCGAGATCGAAGGCTTCGTCGCCGACCGCCCATTCGATCTCGTCTTCTCCAACGCCGCGCTCCACTGGATCGCCGATCACGAGCACCTTTTCGGCGGGCTCGTCGCCCTCCTCGCCCCACACGGCCAGCTCGCCGTGCAGATGCCCGCCAATCACGACCACCCCTCTCACCGCATCGCAGCCGAGCTCGCACCCTCGCTCGGCCTCGAATCGCGCACGATCAATGTGCTCCCTCCCCAGCGCTACGCATCGCTCCTCCACCACCTCGGCTTCGCGCGCCAACACGTCCGCCTCCAGGTCTACGGCCACGTCCTCCCCTCAACCCGCGACGTCGTCGAATGGACCAAAGGCACGACCCTGACGCCCTACCGCGAAGCCCTTTCACCGGAGCGCTACGAGGAGTTCCTCGCGCAATACACGGAGCGGCTGATCGAGCAGCTCGGCGAGGAACGGCCCTACTTCTACACCTTCAAGCGCGTGCTGCTCTGGGCGACGTTCTAAACATAGTGGGTAGGGAACGACCCCTCCTGCGCATCTCCTGAACAGGTCCGTCAATTAGTCAGGAGAGTCGTCATGGGATTTATGCGCTGGCTTCAGGGAGTCTGGCACTTCGTCCGCGAGCCCTTCCTTTTTCTCCGACCGATCCGCTTCGTCGTTCTCCCGCTCCTTGTTCTGCTTTGGGCCTTGACCGCCTCAGACGAAGGACAAGACGCAATTCGGGCCGTGATCGAATTCGACCCACTTTGTTCCCAATGGATCCACGTGATCTGGTTCGTGTTCTGGGTTTTCCTGCTGGCTGTGCAAGCCTGGTACTGGTCTCGGCAGCTCCTCCTCATCGATTTCCCACGGTGCGTACGCCGGACCGCCGATGAGGACGAACACCAGCAATTGACGAAAACGACGGCGGCGTTAGCAGAAAAATTCGACAGCACCGAACAGTGGACACCGCGAATCATCGGAGCGTTCGTGTTTCTCATGGCGATCGGCGCGCTGATCAAAGCCGCGCACTCATATGTGGGAAACGGGAATTACACCACCCACGTTGCCACGATCACCTGCATCGCTATCGGGGCGAGTTTGCTGCTCTTTCTCGTGATCGTAGTTGCGCGAAGGAAAATCCTCGGACCAGCGCAACGCGTCCAGTCACACCACGGGCTCAGCCTTCTCACTCGAGGCATCCTCGTGATCACGATACTGCTGTCGTTGTTCATCGTCGTCCTTACCGCGGTGAAGCCTCTTGCAGTCGGATATCTCTTCCCCGCACCAACGCTTCTCATGCTCTCCGCCGCCATCTGGATCGGACTGGGAAGCTGGACGATTTACTGGGCAGACATGTACCACGTGCCGTTGATAGGCATCCTCGTTGCCCTGGCATTCCTCTTCAGCCCTTTCAACGACAATCACGCAGTCAGAAAGCTCACACCCGCCGAGGGCGGTGCAGATATTCGTGCTTTTCCTCGCCGCACGGTGGCCGACACGTTCAAAGACTGGTACCCGCAAGCGGCGCGCGGAGATGCCAAAGCGCCGGTGTTCATCGTCGCCACCGAGGGCGGTGGCATTCGGGCGGCGTACTGGACAGCGGCGGTCCTGGCGGCGATCCAGGACGCCTCACCTGCCTTCCGCGATCACCTCTTTGCGATCAGTGGAGTTTCGGGCGGTTCAGTAGGGGCGACCGCGTTCACCGCAGCTCTTGCCGACCATCGAAAGGCCGGCGGAGCCTGCCCTCCCGCGACTGACCAACTGCCGGAACGCTATCGGTTTGCTGTGCAACAGATGCTGTCGTTCGACGCACTGGCGCCCACCCTTGCATCGCTTCTTCATGCTGATCTCGTGCAGCGCTTTCTGCCGATCCCATTCATTCCTGATCGAGCACGAGCGTTGGAAACCGGGTGGGAGCGCGGATGGGAAAACACGATGTCAGATCGATTCTTCAGCGGCGGCTTCCTGAAGATGTATCAGGGCCGAGGCACCGCATCATTGCCTTCGCTCTTTCTGAACGGCACTGTCGTCGAGACGGGTCGTCGGACCATCACGAGTAACTGCCAGATTACGCAATGCGAGATCCAGGATAGCGACGACATCCTCTCCAAGCTGGAAAGCGATGTCCGCTTGAGCACCGCTGCGCACAACAGCGCACGATTCACCTACGTCTCTCCCGCCGGTACGATTCGCAACGACGCCTGCGACGCTTCCGGCCACGTCGTCGACGGCGGCTACTTCGAGAACTCCGGCGCGCTAACTGCGGCCGATATCGTTCGCGCGATCCGGCCACTCGGTAGTTTTCCGCTGTACGTACTGGTCATCCGTTTCCAAGAGAAGAACGGGCCTCCAACCCACCCTGAAAAGTTTGCCAACGAAGTGCTGTCACCTCTGCGTGCACTGCTGGCTACTCGAGGAGCGAGGGGCGAACTCTCGGTTGCCCAAGCGAAGCGAATGTCCGATATCGCCGAGTGCGGAGAAAAGGACGGCACCAACGCCATTCGCCTGCGCGAGCTCGTGCTCATCCAGGATGATGCCGGCGGAACGAAGCTGCCTCTCGGCTGGCTGCTGGCGCCGCGAACCCGCAACGCGATCGATCTGCAGATCGGGACGACTGTGCCATCTGGGCTGTCAAAGGTAATCGCGGAGCAGGTCGGAAAGAACGTGGCGATCGTAGAGGAGATCGCCAAACAACTGCACACACAACTGCCATTGCGGCCGGATCTCGTGCAAGAGGCCGCCCAGAGCAGCGAGCACCATGTCGCCAACCCTGGTCAGGCGGTGAAACCATGACGAATCGCCGGCTCCTCTTCGTGCTATTCGTTCTTTTTCTTGCCGCGACCTTGTGGACGGGCGGCCTCCTCCAAACCCATGGCAAGCCGCTCGTCAGGCATCCTGCCTGCCACGGAATCGGGACTCTGGAACTGACCGCGTTTCCATCAGCGGCCCGTCAGATCGTTGAACGCTGGTCCGGTGACAGGGACAAGTCCGGTCGATCGCTGAATCTACTTGCCATCGAGGATATCCATTGGGACTACGGTTTCATCATTCTCTACGTTGCCGCATTCGCCCTGGCGGGTCTCGTCGGAAGGTTTTTGCTCGATGATTGGCTGGCCTCAAAAGGCGCCGCCCTGGCGAGGGCAATGATCCTCGCAGGCATTCTGGATTACCTCGAAGACTTCGGCATGACGATGGAGCTAAATACGCGCTATGGGATCGCGCCGGCAGTCTTCACCGTCTCGCTAGTGAAGTGGATCATCGTGTTCTGCGGTATCGCCTACGCGAGTGCCGTAATCCTCGCTTTGCCTTGGCGGTGGCGACGCCTACTCCTCCGCTAGGATCGTATGCATCGCCACCCCGACACTCGCTGAGGCCAGAGCGATGATCGCGACGAGGACGCTCAGCGAGAGTGAGGTCGTTTCTGCGCCGGTCGCGCCGAGGATCATGTGGCCGGGGGAGAGGTGATTGATCCAGGCCTGGAGAGCGGCTGATTTCCACGTCAGGATCGCGGCCCAGCCGGCGGCGATGATCAGGTAAGCGGCGATCTGGAGGCGTGTGATCGGCAGCGCGGCGCGTTCGACTGCGGCGCTCGTCTGCAGCACTTTCGCTTTCAGCCACAACACCGCCGGATCGGGGAGGACATGCGTGCGCTCGTCCATGCCTGCGAAGCGCGTCAGCCACGGTGCCACCTCAGCGGCCGCGGCGCAGTCGGCGCACGAGGCAACGTGCGTACGGAGCGACTCGGTCCACGAACCATCCGTGACGGCATCGATGACATTTGATTCGAATGGGCATTCCGTCGTCATCGCGTCGCCTCCGGGGCCAGACCTTTCTTCGTCAGCATTTCACCAAGCCGTTTGCGGGCGCGGAAGAGCATGACTTTGATGCTCTTCGACTTCACGCCGATCGCTTCGGCGATCTCTTCGTGCGAGTTTCCTTCCACATGCGCCAGCCACAACAGCGCGCGCTCCTGCGGCTTCAGATCGGAGAAGACCCGCGCCATGTCGTGCCTCAGATCGCCGCGGTCCGGCCGCACCTCGGCGGGCGTCCACTCGATGGCCCGCGTCCGCTCGCGCTTCGTTTCGCGGAAGTGATCGAACACCAGGTTCGTCGCGGTCTTGTAGACGTAACGGCGAAGATGATCGGGGTCCGTGATTCCGGGATTGCTGCGGATGAAGCGGAAGAACGTCTTCTGCAACAGATCGTCGGCCATCGCGGCATCACCGGTCATCCTATAGATGTACGACCACACACCTCCGGCCGTCTTGCGATAGAAGGCCTCGAATGCTGGTTCGTCCATCGGTCTTTCAGGCCGTTGCGGAGAAGCCGTTCGCACGGCCGCTCCGAACGGCGAGGTCAGAGCATTTTCCAGTAACACGGTGGCCTCACGCCTGCGTTTCCGTCGAGTCACGGCGGTCGAGCCTGTGGTTCACGATCTCACGAGGCGTCGGCATATCGTTGCCGATGAGGCCAAACTTCTGCGACATCTTGAGTGAGATCATCGTCGAGATAAAGAAGCCGATGCCGAGGCCGATGAGGATGAAGCCCGGGTACATGAAGCCGATGTTGCTGTCAGCGAGCCAGATGGCGATGAACGCCGCGCCGAGGAGCGTCATGATCACGCCGCGCGAAACACCGCCGACGATGCGGTCGCGGGCCATGAGCTGCGGCATCTTGTCGACGCCGGTCAGAAACTGCTTGCCGGTGTCCGAGTTGAGAAAATCGACGAACTCGGGCGCGTTGCTGAACTTGTCGATGAGCCGCGTCTGCACGTCAGCCTGAAGCGCCGCGCGCCGGCTTTTCGCGTTCGAGCTTGTCCAGACGATGAATGCCACCATCCCGAAGAATGTGATCGAAATGGTGATGGGGATAAGAAAGACTGTGTTGTCCATGAAACCTCCAGGTTGGAACTCGGGAGCTAATACGGTGAGGCTGGCGGATGGTTAACAGGTCTTCTCCGCGCCCTCCGCGTCTCCGCGTGAAACCGTGACCCGCCACGGCAGGAAGTATCATTCGCCCAATGAAAGCCACGGTCATCGTCGAGCTCAAGCCGTCCGTTCTCGATCCGCAGGGAAAGGCCATCCAGCATTCGCTGAGCACGCTGGGCTTCGAAGGGGTGGAAGATGTGCGCGCCGGCAAGCTGTTTCGGGTCACGCTTGCGGACAACGGACAGCCTCGTGAAGACATCGAACGTCAGCTCCGGCAGATGTGCGAGCGTCTCCTCGCCAACACCGTCATCGAGAACTTCTCGTATTCGATCGACGAGTAGCTTCGCGCTGCTTCTGGCGCTGGCAATACCTCTCACCGCGCAGCCGCTCACTCCCGTCGCCACGCACGACCAGAAGATCGTCAAGCGTTGGGAGCTTCCCGGCGATCCGCACGGAATCGCCATCGGCCCCGACGGCACCGTCTACGCCGGCCTCGCGCAGCCGCAGGCGGTCGTCGCCATCGATCCGAAAACGGGCACGGTCAAGAAACGACTCGTGCTCGACTCCGCCGAGATCGCATCGACCAAAGAGCTCGTGACGATGCGCATCAACCGCGCCGGAACACGCCTCTACATCGCCAACGGCAGCGACGAGAGCGCGACGATCCTCTCCCTCCCCGATCTGGCCGTGCGCCGCGAGATCACCACCGAGGGAGAGCAGATCCGCGACGCCCTTCCCGATCCGAAGGGGCGCTACCTCTACCTCCTCGGGCGTCACGTTCACGTCTACGACGCCGAGGGCGAGAAAGAGCTGCACACGATCAATCTCGACGATCCGATGGCAATCGCTGCCAGCGAGAACGGATCGCTGCTCGCGGTTGTGGCCACCGAGGATTTCGGCAACACGAAAGCGACGTCGGTCGCGCTTTACGACACGACGAGCTTCGCCGAGCTGGCCCGCGAACCGCTGCAGACCGACAAGACGATCGAAGAAGCGCTCTTCGCTGCCGGCGATCAGGCTTTCATCGCGCTCAGCCGCGGATCGCTGTTCGAAAAGCCGATCTCTGCCGGCAAACCGGTCAAGCAGATGACGGCAGGAACGAACGGCCAGATGCGCATGGCCATCGACTTCGGCGATCTAACCAACAGCGACGCGATCTGCCTCCCCGAGGGCAGCGGCGCGCAGATCGCCACGCTGGCATCGCCCGACCTCCTCCTTTTCGCCGAGCGCCGCTGCAGCGCCAGCAGCGCCTTCGGCGGATCGAGCCGCCACGTAACCCCCGCCTCCCTCTACGGCATCGCCGCCTACGCCATGGCCTACGACCCGAAGAACAACACGGTAACGGTCACGGATAGGGCCGGCTTCCTCACGATCTACAAAGCACCAAAGGCGGCGGTGGACAGTCGAAAAACTGAACCACAGAGACACTGAGGACACAGAGAAAACCTTCGTGACCTCTGTGTCTCTGTGGTTAACGCACTGCCTGATTTTGCGCAGCGTCGCGATAAACTTCCCCCCAGCATGAAATTCGGCGTCGTCCTTCTTCCCGGTTCGAACTGCGATCACGATGCGGTGCATGTCACGCGCGATCTGCTCGGCGCGGACGTTGAGGTGCTCTGGCACAAAGAGACGGATTTGCGGGGTGCCGATTGCGTGATCGTTCCAGGCGGCTTTGCGTACGGCGATTACCTCCGGGCAGGCGCGCTGGCCAAGTTCGCACCGGTCATGGAGCCGATCCGTTCGCATGCGGCTGACGGCGGTCTCGTCTTCGGCATCTGCAACGGATTTCAGGTGCTCACGGAAGCGGGGTTGCTGCCAGGGGCGCTGATGCGCAATCAGCACCTGCGCTTTCTGGGGCGCGACGTTTTTGTGCGCGTTGAAGAGACCGACACGCCGTTCACCGGCGCGCTCGAGCGCGGCGCGGTGTTGCGCATGCCGATCGCGCATGGTGAGGGCAACTTCTTCGCCGACGACGCCACGCTCGATTCGTTGGAGCGCAACCGCCAGGTCATCTTCAGATACTGCGACGCCGAGGGACGGCTCACGAGCGAGGCGAACCCGAACGGCTCCGCGCGCAACATCGCCGGAATCTGCAACAGCGGCCGCAACGTGCTGGGCTTGATGCCGCATCCGGAACGATGCGCCGAGGCGCTCCTCGGCAACAGCGACGGACTGGGCGTCTTTCAGTCGATCGCAACCTCGATGGCAAAGGTCTGATGCCGCGCCGCATCCTTGTTGCCGCGCTCCTCGTGACCGCGCTGCTCGCGCCTGTTGCGCGCTCTCAGGAAATGCCCGAGGTCGCGCGCGGACTGATGGAAGACGCCGATCGCGCCCGGGAAACGAATCATCTCGACGACGCGATCGCCAAGTACAAACGCGTCATCGAAGTCGCTCCCGCGCTGGCCTCGGCGTACGTCAATCTCGGCGCGCTTTACTTTCAGCAGGGAAAGATCGCCGAGGCATACGAGACGTTCGTGCGTGGCGTAGCGAACGCGCCTTCCGATCGGGTCCTCTTGACCAACGCGGCGGCGGCGGGACAGCAACTCGGCAAATCGGAGGACGCGCTCAAATACATCGACGCGGCGATCGAGAAGAACCCGCGCGACGCCGCGTTGCACTCCCTCCGCTCAACGATTCTGCGGTCGATGAACCGGAACGAAGACGCGCTCGCTGCCATCGAGAAGGCCACGCAGCTCGCGCCGGACGAAGCGAAGTATCAGTTCAGCCTCGGCAATCTGCTCGTTCCGCTCGGGCGAAAGGACGACGCGATCGCCGCGTTTCGAAAGGCGGTCGATCTCGATCACAACCTTCTGCGCGCCTACTACAACCTCGGCGCCGTTCTCTTCGAAGCGGGGCGCTACGACGAGGCGCTCAGCGCGTACCGCATGGCGCTCGCGCCGATCGATCAGGCCTTCGCCAAGCATCAACCGGTGGAAGCGATTCACGCGCGCGCCTACGCCAACCTCGGCGCGATCTACCTCAAGCAGCAGAAGTATCCGGAGGCGATCGACGCCTACCAGAAATCTGCGAGTCTCGAAGACAGCACCGCTGCTCGTTACAACCTCGGCTTCCTCTTTTTCACCACTGGCAAAAGCGACCGGGCGCAGGACGAGTATCGAAAGGCGCTGTCGGGCGATCCGACGTTGCCGCTGGCCTACCTGCACCTCGGCACGATTGCGTTTCGCGCAGCGAAGTACGACGAGGCGATCAAGTCGCTGACCGACGGAATGCCGCATTACGACGCCGACTCGAAGCACGCCGCGCTCCGTTTACTTGGGCGAGCCCAACTCGCGCATGGGGATCGCGCCGCCGCACGCCAGTCGCTGGAAGAAGCGTTGAAGGTCGATGCAAACGATTCCGAGTCGCTACTTCTCCTCGGCCGGATGGCTCGACACGACAAGCGTCTCGATGACGCGAAATCGCTTCTCGACCGTGCTCAGGCCGCGGCGCCGACGAATGCGGTCGTCACACTCGAGCGCGCGCTCGTGGCGCGCGATTCCAATGATCTCGTCACAGAGCGGGCTGCGCTGGAAGCGCTGCTGGCGCGCGACCCTGGCCGCGCGCCACTACGCGCCGAACTGAACGTCGTCATTGCTCGCCAGAATCCGAGCGCCTCGACTCTTCGCTCTCTCCACGTCACGAGTCCCGAAGTCAGCGCCGTGCTCGACGCGCTCGACGGAAAGCGCGACACGGCCGCAGCAACGCTTGCGCACAGCGCTTCGCCGTTTGCGCGAGGCGACGCCGGCATCCTGCTTTGGCAGCTCGGGCGAAACAGCGAGGCGGCTCCGCATCTCGCGGCGGCTCACAAAGCATTGGCCGATTGGAATGAGGTGGCGCTGGCAGCAGGCGAAGTGGCGCTTGCGGAAAAGCGATTCGATGATGCGGCGGAGTTGTTGTCGGCAATCCGTTGCGAATCTGCTCTCAAGCCGGCGGAGAACCGCGGCACGACACTCGATCTCGTCCTCGGATCCGCCGTTGACGTTTGCGCGCGGGCTCGCAGGTCGCTGACGATCGCGCTTCTCTCGCAGGCCGCCGGCGCTCTCGATCAGGCGGCGAAGCGTTCGGACGAAGCCGGAGCCCGGCGCGCGCGCCAGATCGCCGAACGAGTCTCCTCGACTGACGAGCGCGAACGATCACTCACGCTTTTCCTCCGCGGCACAGCCGATCTCGTCGCGGGCGCCGACGCGCCCGGGCGCGATGCGCTCACGCGCGCGATCGCCGGCGATCTGCCCACTGCGATCACAGCGATGGCTAAGAAGAATTTCGAAGCGGCGCAGGCAGTCGAAGAAGCGCCGCAAGCAACCGAGCCCTCGGCGCCGCAGCAACGAAACACGGTCGTCGTCTTTCTCCCGGACACGCCGGCGGAGAACGAGAAGAGACTCGCGGAAGGCGCCACGGCCATCGTCGGCAGCCTTGCCGCCGCATCGTCGCTGCCGTTGAAGCCGGAGCTCTTCCGCCGTGCCGAGGATGCGCGCGCGTTCATCAACGCCAACCGCGAAAGTGTCGGAGTCGTCATCGCCAATCCCGAGTTTCTGCCGGGCGAATTCGCGCCGCGCTACGCCTTCAGCCATGATGGCCGGACGAAGTATCGACGCGTCGTGGTCGTGCCCGTGCGCAGCCAGGCGAAGTCACTGGCCGATCTCCGCGGAAAGATGGTCAGCGGCGTCGACGCCCTCGGCGACGATGGCGCCGGCGTGACGAACCGCGTGGCCGACGATCTCACCGCACTCGCGAACGCGCTTTACGGCCGCACCGACGCAGCTCTCGTATCCGAATCCAACCCGCTGCTCGCCGAGCGGGCGAAGGACTTGCGCGTTATCCACACCACCGCGCCGCAGCCGATGCCGGTGGCCGCGTTCGGGCCGATGCCTGCGGCGGAGCGCACCGCGCTCGACGAAGCCTTCCGCTCGCTCTCCCGCGCGACGCTCGCACCGCTGCAGATGAGCAGCGCTGTTCGGATCGGTGCCGAGCCGCGTGTCGCCGTGAAGCGGGAGATCCAGACGCCGCAGGCGGCAGCGCTCGGACTGAAGATCGAGGCTCCGATCGAGTTACCGCTTCGGGTGTCAGTGGAGTTTCCGCGAGTCGAGATTCCGGAAGACATGTTCGGGCCGCCGTGAAGTGGGTGGAAGTCGGAGCACGGGATGCCCTTGGTTTTCCAATGGTTTGCGCGGCAGAAACTGCGACGCCGTACTTCACCCAAGCCTTGAACGTTGACGAGTTTCGACCTCCGCCCCTACTGCACTCGGGCGAGGACGCCCGAGTGCCCGCGGTCGAGACGACCGCACTCCTTCCGGCGCCTCGGTCGTTGGATCCGGCGCGTTAGGTCGATAACTGACATCCGATCAGTAGGTTACGAGAGATTGGAGGGCGAGATAAATACCTTCGAGGCCGAGGTATTTACCTTCGAGGCCGAGATATTTATCTTCGAGGTCGAGATATTTATCTTCGAGCGCGAGGTATTTATCTTCGAGGTCGAGGTATTCATCTTCGAGGTCGAGGTATTCATCTTCGAGGCCGAGGTATTCATCTTCGAGGCC
>DATLVW010000310.1:0-4004 GCA_035577085.1 Thermoanaerobaculia bacterium | reverse complement strand
AAGATGGAACAGTTCATCCGGGAGCAACTCGGCGATCACAAGTACTACGCATTCGATTCCGGCGCGACGCGGATGAGGCGCGTTGACTTTGTTCGTTCCGTTTGAACCTCAGAGACACAGAGAGCACAGAGAAAACCTCTGTGTCCTTTGTGTCTCTGTGGTGAGCAGTCTCTACCGCGATACACTCAAACCGTGAGAGCCATCATCACCGGAGCTTCCAGCGGAATCGGCGCTGCATTGGCGCACGAACTGGCGCGCCGCGGCCGGACGCTCGCGCTTCTGGCCCGGCGCGAGGACTTGCTCGATGCACTCGTCCACGAGTTGCCAACGCAATCGATCGCGCTTGCCTGCGACGTGACCGATGCTGCCGCGGTGCACGAGGCCGTGAAGCGCGGCGAAGAAGCCCTCGGCGGCCCCTTCGATCTCGCCGTCGCCAACGCCGGAGTCGGCGTTCCCTCGCATGCCGCGAAGTTCATCCTCGCCGACGCGGAGCTCATGGTGCGTGTCAACATCCTCGGCATGTTCAATCTCTTCGATGCCGTGATTCCGTCGATGGTCGAGCGTCGTTCCGGGCGTTTCGCCGGCATCGCCTCGATCGCCGGTCTGCGTGGACTGCCGGCGACGTCGGTTTATTCGGCGACCAAGGCGGCAATGCAGGCCTTCCTCGAAGCCAGCCGCATCGATCTGCTGCAATACGGCGTCGGCGTGACGACGATCAATCCCGGCTTCATCGAGACCGCAATGACGGAGAAGAACCGGTTCAAGATGCCGTTCCTGATGAAGGTCGACGATGCCGCGCGCGTTATCGCGGACGGATTGGAGCGCGGCAAGCGCGTGGTCGAGTTCCCGCGGCCTATGTCGCTTCTGATGCGGTTCGGGCGCCTCATCCCGGACGCGTTGTGGGAACGCGCGACATCGCCCTACGCGCGGCGCAAGATCGAACCGGAGAAAGTCAGACGATGAGCCGCGATTTCAAAGCGACTGCCGGCGTCCGGCTCTGGGCCTTCCGCCACGTCTTTCTCCTCTACTTCACAAAGCCGTCCGTGCTCGAAGTCAACGAGCGCCGCTGCGAAGTGCGCATCCCGCTGAACTGGCGGACGAAGAATCATCTGAAATCGATGTACTTCGGCGCGCTCTGCATCGGCGCCGACGTCGCCGGCGGCTTGATCTGCTTTCATCTGATGTCGGCGATGAAAGTGCGGCTCTCCTTCGTCTTCAAGGCGGTGCGCGCGGAGTTTCTCAAGCGCCCCGAGGATGACGTCCACTTCGACTGCGAAGATGGGGAAGCCATTCAGGCGCTCGTCCGCCGCGCGGTCTCCAGCGGAGAGCGCGAAGAGACGACCGTTCACGTCACCGCCCGTGTGCCGAAAAAACTCGGCGACGAGCCGGTGGCACAGTTCGAAATGACGTTGTCGGTGAAGGCACAAAACCCATAACCACAGAGACACAGAGGACACAGAGGAAGCTCTTCACCTCTGTGTCCTCTGTGTCTCTGTGGTGCTAAACAAACCTCCCAACCCCGGAATCGACTAATCTAGCAGTCCGATGATCGAGCAAGCGATCGGCGTTTATGGCGGGGCGGAGCTCATCTCCGCCCTTCGCGGGCTCTGTCCGGCGCGCTCATTCGCCGACGGCACGGAGCGCGACCGCTGCCGTATCGTCATCATCGATACCGATTCGTACTCGCTCCTTCCTGAGCCGCCGCGCAAGAGTCTCGTCCGTATTCTGTTCGACGATGATGGCGCGTCCGAGGCGCGGCGCGAAGGCGACATCCGCGTTCCGCGCGCAACGTTCCTCGCACATCCGGAAGACACGCTGGCCGTCGCTGCCGAGCTCGCGGGCACCATCGTCCATGCCGCGGGATTGGAGGCCGAGGTCGCGTATTTGACGCAGATCCAGGAGCTGATGACGATCTCCGACGCCTCGGCCGTCTCCGAGCGCATCACACGAACCGTGCTCGACATGCTGGGACTGACGCGCGGCGCGCTCTTCCTGCACGACCCGCGTCTCGAGCGCTATGTCGTCAGCTACACGAGCGATCCAAAGGTGCGCGAGACGGGCGAGTTTCTGCCCGGCATTCCGCCGGGTCTTCTGCAACGCGCGCTCTCTTCCGGAACGTCGTTCGCCGCAGACCGCGACGCCGGCATGATCGTCATGCCGATGCAGGCGCAGCACGATCTCATCGGCGTGATTCGGGTATCGCTCGATCCGGACGACGCCTACGACGAAGACGGCGCCGCGAACGTGACCCGCTATCTCCATTCGGTCGGTTCCGTTCTCAGCAACATCTATCAACTCACGCGCAGCCGCGACCTGGCCATGCGCGATGATCTGACGAAGGCTTACAACCGCCGCTTTTTCGATTCCTACCTCGACGAGGAGATCGAGCGCGCGCGCCGTTACGCCGCCACGTGCAGCATCATCTTTCTCGATCTCGACGATCTCAAGACCGTCAACAACGCGCATGGCCATCTCGCCGGATCGCGCACGCTGCAGGAAGTGGCCAAGCGAATCCTGGCCGCGGTGCGCGGCATCGACAAAGTTGTCCGCTTCGGCGGCGACGAGTTCTGCATCATCCTCCCGCAGACCGATCAGGAGCAGGCCGTCGCCGTCGCGCATCGCGTGCGGCGGGCCATGATGACCGCGCCGTTCCATCTCTCCGACGACATCGACATCGCCATCAGCGCCAGCTTCGGCATCGCCACCTTCCCGACGCACGGCCTCACCAAGGACGACCTGATCCGCCAGGCCGACGCCGCCATGTACCGCGTGAAGTCGACGACGAAGGATGCGGTGGGCGTGGCGTTGGTGGGCGTGGAGAGCAGCCGCGAGGCTATTCTCTAACCTTCCGCAGTGTCCTTAGCACCTCGGCAACACTCCACGCCTGCGCCACGCAGACAAGAACGCTAGTTATTGGCCCGCTGCGGCGACCGCTGTCTTAGTTTAGCGCCGGTCATGCGGAGTGAGAAAAATTACACCAGCATGGAGAATCTCGGACTTCTGTCCTTCCTATAGACGAAGCAGAGCGCATCTTCTTCGCGAGAAATCGGCTCAGGGGGCGAAGTCCTTTGGAGTTGAAGATTGTCGCGAATAGGAACGACAACTGAGGCTGGCAGGAGACTATCCATGGACAAAGTGATCACAGCATTGCTTCCCGCATTCGCCGCTGGCGTAGCAATCCAGCAGCTCGTAGAGATCCTTGATCCACTCTTCAGCAAAATCGGCGACTCAAATAGAAAAAAGACATTGATTAATGTCATATCCGCCGCCGTCGCAGTCATCTTCGTGTGGGGGGGCGGATTAACTGTTCTCGCGCCACTCAAACCGGGCATCAATCAATGGATCGACCTCGCCGCCTCAGCGCTTATTGTAAGTTCCGGCACTGAGGGCTTCAATTCTATTATCAAGTTTATGGGTTACAAGAAAGAGGAGCAGAAGGCGGCGGCCGGGGACGCGAAGGGATCGGCCGATGGCACGATTGGCTTAGTCAACCGTCAGCAACCTGCGCCGTTTGATACGGCGTTCTCTAGTGGACCAGTTGTTCCAAGTTGAGGAGGAGACCAATGGACAATGTAACGGTTAAGCGCGCAGGCGGCCCCGTCACGGCGGTTGTCGTCGTGGGCAGTGCACTGGTCGGGAATCATCGGATGTTCCTATGGAACGCAGACGCGTCCAACCCTCAACCCGTCCCAAAGGATCCGGAGTCGGAGGAGTACAACATCGGACCAGCCGCTGGCCTCGATCAAAGGATCCTGAGCTGGGAGGTCCGCATGGCATCGCCAAATGCGGCGGCGGGACAGGTGTACTGGGTGACCGTGTTTCTCCAACAGGACGGAGCGGCACAAACGATCTTTCAGAAGACCGGCGCCTTAGGCGATGGTGTCCAAGTCAATAGTTCTACGCGCATTTCCGCGACGTGATTGAGGTGACTAATGAAGACTCAACGCATCGTCTGTTCACTTTCCGCCGTAGTCACTCTGGCAGTAGCTATGAACGTGGTCGCG
>DATLVW010000309.1:0-4725 GCA_035577085.1 Thermoanaerobaculia bacterium | reverse complement strand
CGTGACGTTCGACGATCTGCTTGGTGATGTAGAGGCCAAGGCCCAGTCCGCCGTAATTCGTCGACGACACTTGCCGGCCGCGATGAAAACGCTCGAAGACCTGCCCGAGCTCGTCGGACGGGATGCCGATCCCGCGGTCCGCGATCGACGTCACTAGCTGATCGTCGCGCTCCTCGAGTGACACCATGATCTCGCTGCTGTCGGGCGAATACTTGACCGCGTTTTCCATCAGGTTTCCGAGCACCTGCTCGAGACGATCGCGATCGCCGATGACCCTTTTGTTGCTGACGGGAACGTTGAGTTGGAAACGCCGGTCGCTGACGGCGGTGTGATGCCGGTGAACCACGTCGCACACGAAGGTTGACCAAGGAATCGGCTCGCGCCGGATCTCGAGGCGGCCGGTCTCAATGCGTGAGACATCGAGCAGCTCGAGAATCAGGCGCGACATGCGATCGATCTGGTCCAGCGCAACGTCCAGATACTCTTCAGACGTGACGAGATCGTTTTCGCGAATGAGCGCCTTGGCGAGCTGCGTGTATCCCTTGATCGACGTGACCGGCGTGCGCAGTTCGTGCGAAGCGATGGAAAGGAATTCGTCCTTGAGGCGCGAGAGGTCTTCCACCTTGCGCCGCGCGTCGACCTGTTCGGTGTAGAGCTTGGCGTTTTCGATCGCCAGCGCCGCACGCTCGGCGAGAATCTCGGCCAGAGGCAGCTTCTCATCCGTCATGGCCCTCTCGGGATCGTTCGCGGCGATGACGAGCGCTCCGAGCATTTCGCGGCGCGTGCGCAGCGGAAGAATCAGCAGCGACGCCAGTTTCATCGGCGCCGCGTGATAACCGCCTTCGAGCTCCGACTCGGGCGCGACCGGGCTCGACGTGCCGAGGTTTTGGGTGAGCGAGGGGTAGCCGGTGCTCACGACCTGACCGATGATCCCCTCGCCGACGATGAGCGGCTGGCGATAGATGTACGACCAGGCCAGGCCGAGCGAGGCCATCTCGCGGTGGTAGATCGAAGCGACGCGCAGCTCGTTGGTGTCGGCGGACTTGAGGATGACCGCCGCCCAATCGCCTAGGACTTCGGCCACACGCTCGGCGATGGCTTGATTCACCCATACAGGATCGATGTTGCTGGCGAAGAACGCGCCGGCGTCGGCAAGGATCTGCGCACGCTCGGCCTGAAGTTGCAGCTCTTCCTCGAGGCGGAGACGTTCGGTGATGTCGCGGAATGTGACGATGACGCCGGAGATGTGTCCATCCTCGTGCAATGGCGTGGCGCTCATCGAAATGGCGATCTGGCGATCGCCGCTTGCGATGCGCATCGTTGCGTCGCGCACCGCACGACCTGTCGAGAGTGCGCGCGCCGCCGGCAGTTCTTTCGCGTCGATCGGCGCGCCTTCGTCGTTCACGAGGCCATAGGTTTCGGCGTGCTTGAAAATCGGCACGCCGAGCTCGGAGCGGTTCAACAGTTTTTGCGCCGCGGGATTGAGAAACACCGTCCTCCCCTCGGCATCGACGAGCATCACGCCGTCGGACATTCCGGCGATCATCGTCTCGGTACGGCGTACCTGGCGTTCGACAGATGCCATGAGCGACTGCTGGATCCGCCAGATCAGAAACGCGGCAATGCCGATGACCACTACGCTGACGATCACCATCAGCATGGTCATGTTGGAGCGCATGCCCGTGATGCGCTGAAGGTCGGCGTGCTCCTGACGGGCATGTTCGTCCGCCATCGTGCCGGCGTAGTCGGGTGCCGAACTGTGCTCCTGGGATGCCGCCACCATGAATTCATTCGCGTTTCCGTCGCGGCCTTCGAGGGCGGCAGCCATCTCCTGATCGGTGTATAGCTTGATCTCGTCGAAGAGCTTCCGCATCTTGGCGACGCGCTGGGCATCGCGTGGCTCGGTGGCGAGACGCAATGCGTTCGTGGACGACTTTCTGAAATCGCGAACCGCCTCGTCGTATTGCTGCTGGAACTGGCTCCGCTTGGTGAGAGCGAACCCGCGCGCCGCGCTCATGATCGCGAGCGTGTCGTCATTCATCGCGCCGACGGCGTCGAGCAATGGTCCCGACCCTTCGACGATGCGGTACTCTTGCTTGTTGGAAAGATGGAGTATCCCCACCGTGAGCGCCAGACCGGCCACGATAAGCACCACGAGCACCCCATAGGCGCTCCATAACGTGCTGCGGATGGGTGAGTCCATCTCTAACCGCGGCCCGCTATTGCAAGATCGACGCCGTTGCAGATGGGCCAGCCAGGCATTCAAGTTACGCCGTTTCAGTGACTTCCACGGACAACTCGCTGGAACGGCGGATGCAAGATCGATTTACGGAGGAGCACATGGCACTCAGACCGTTGCGCAACGCGACGATTTCCTTCGGCCTGGTCTCGATTCCCGTTCGCTTTTACACCGCCACAAAGTCGGAAGACATTCACTTCAATCTGCTTCACGAAAGCTGCGGCACGCGCGTGAACCGCAAGTGGTGGTGCCCGCACCACGAGGAGATCGTCTCCTCCGACGAATTGATCCGTGCTTACGCCATCTCGAAAAATAAGTACGTGACCTTCACTGACGAAGAGATCGAGACACTCGAGACCGACGACAACCGCGCACTCGAGATCACCGAGTTCGTCGATCTGCACGAGATCGATCCGCTCATGTTCGAGAAAGCGTACTTCCTTGGGCCCTCCCCGGGCGGTGGGAAGACGTACCGGCTCCTCGCGCAGGCCATGAAAAAGCAGGACAAGGTGGCCGTGGCACGCTGGGTGGCCGCGGGCAAAGAGCATCTGGTCGTCATGCGGCCGTACGAGAAAGGGCTCGTGCTCCACACGATGTATTACGCCGACGAGGTGCGCGACTTCGGCGCCATCGACCTCGAGGAGGGGCCGGTAAAGGAAAAGGAAGTTGCGCTTGCCGAGATGTTGATCAACGAACTGACGGAGAAGAAGTTTGATCCGCTCCAGTTCAAGGATGAGTACCGTCAGCGCCTCCTCCAGCGCATCAAAGCAAAATCGCAGGGCAAGACGATCGAGCCGGAGGAACCGGAAGAGGAGAAGGGCGGCGAGGTCATCGACCTCATGGAAGCTCTGCGCCGAAGTCTCAGCAAAGGCGGCGCCGCTGGCGCTGCCGCGCGCCGTGCTCCGACAAAGCCAGCATCCAGGAGCAAGGCGCGACCGGCCGCGAAGAAGCGGAGGGCGTGAAGACAACAACCTGGCGACTTGGCGACCTGGTAGCCCGCAACCATGCCCGACCACCTTCTCAAGAAATACCGCGCCATGCGCGATTTCGGCGTGACGTCCGAGCCTTCAGGCGGCAAACCGAAAGGGACGAAGCTGCCGATCTTCGTCATTCAGAAGCATCACGCATCGCGGCTGCACTATGACTTTCGCCTGGAGATGGAAGGCGTGCTCAAATCGTGGGCGGTGCCGAAAGGGCCCTCGTATGATCCCGCCACGAAGCGGCTGGCGATGATGACGGAGGACCATCCGTACGACTACGCGTCGTTCGAAGGGGTGATCCCAGCCGGTCAGTACGGCGGCGGCAACGTCATCATCTGGGACGAGGGCACATGGGAGTTCATCGAGCCCGGAGACGATCCGGTCAAGGCGCTCAAAACCGGCAAACTTGCATTTCGCATGTTCGGCAAGAAGATGTTCGGCGAGTGGGCGCTCGTGAAGATTCATGGACGCGGCGACGGCAAAGGCAACGAGTGGCTGCTCCTGAAACACCGCGACGAATTCGCGAATGCGGATGTCGACGTGACGGAAGTCGCGCCGCGCTCAGTAGTTTCCGATCTCACCGTCGAGGAAATCGGCGCTTCGAAGCGGACGTGGCAAAGCAACCGTATGGCGTCGGGCAAAGCGCCGACTCTGGCCGACAAACTCGAGGAAGAGAAGGGCGGCGCGAAAAAGAAACCGGCAGGCACCGCTACGAAGACGACGAAGCGCGCGCCCGCTTCACGACCAGCTCGATCTGCTCCAGCGCGGAAGAAAGCAGCTTCCGCTCCGACTCGAAACTCGCGCGCTCAATCCCCTCGGAAAGCGGAACCCACTCCACGTCGTCGACCTCGCTGAGCTGCGGCTCCAGAGTGCCGCCAAGGTGGTGCATCAGGTAGAAATCGACACTCTTCTTGATGAGCGTGTCGCCGGCCCGAAAGAAGTACTCGATCGTATCGAGCAGCCCGATCACCTCGGCGTCGAGTCCGGTCTCCTCTTTCACCTCGCGCAGAGCTGCCTGCTCCGAGGTCTCGCCTTGGGAGACGGCACCCTTCGGCAGCCCCCATCGCGAACGGCCGCGCGTGGCGATCATGGCCACGAACGGCTTTCCGTCGCGCATATCGATCACGGCGCCCCCCGAGGAGTGCTCGTTACGGGTTTTCCGTCGCGCGTCGGGCATTCGATGGATTCTACTTCCTCATCACGATCAGCGACATGACCGCCAGCGCGGCAGCGAGAAGGAACAGCATCATTCGCGAAAGAGCGGGCACGCTGCCGACGACCTGGAAAGAAGTGGCATCTCCAGGCGCGGCCGTCGACGGATCGTCGGATACGCGCGAGGCGTCGTTCGTACCGTTGGCGTCGGAGTCGTAGGAGACGGTCGCCTGATTCGAGATCGTCGTTCCGATCGTTCCTTGCTTGACGAAAGCTTGAATCGTGATCGTCACCGTGCCGCCGGCGGCGATGGATCCGTTCCACGTGACCGTGTTTGTCCCGACGTTCGCCACG
>DATLVW010000308.1:0-5885 GCA_035577085.1 Thermoanaerobaculia bacterium | reverse complement strand
CACCGCCCCCGACTTGCGATCGACGATCTGCACGCCTTGCTCGCGCCATCCGCAGAGTAGCAGCGCCACACGCTCGCCACCGGGCGCGACTGCCATCGCCAGCGGAAAATTGCCGACGACGTGCGACGCGGCAACAGGATCGAGCATCGTTCCCGTCGGCAGCCTCTGACCCGTTTCGGCAAGGGCAGCACTGACGGTCACGACGAATACAACCAACGATAGGCAACGAATACGCATGCAGGCGATGATATCGGTATGAACACTCCGATGCCCGCACTTTTCATTTCGCACGGGGCGCCGTCGATCGCCATCGAGACGGACGACTTCACGCGCGCGGTGGACGCCTATGGCGCAACGCTCGAGGGCGCACGCGCCATCGCCGTCATTTCCGCGCACTGGCAGGAGCGCGACGTGCGCGTGAACGCGGTCGCTCATCCCGAGATGATCTACGACTTCGGCGGCTTCCCCGAGGCGCTTTACAAGATCCGTTACGAGGCTCCCGGCGATCCCACTCTCGCCCGCGAGATCGCCTCACTCCTCGGCGGCGCAGAACTCGAAGAGCAACGCGGATGGGATCACGGCCTCTGGGTCCCGCTCCGAATCGCCCTCCCCGGCGCGAACGTCCCGATCGTCGAGATCGCGCAGCCGTTCCCGACGACGCCCGAGCAGTTGATGACAATCGGCCGCGCGCTGGCCCCACTCCGCGACCGCGGCGTCGTCATCATCGGCAGCGGCGGCATCGTCCACAACCTCCGCAGACTCCACAGGCCGGACAAGAACGCGCCGGTCGATGATTGGGCCCGCGAGTTCGACACGTGGGTCGCGAAGCAACTCGGGACGCGCGACTTTGCAGCGCTGATGCGCTATCGCGAGCTTGCACCGCACGCCGACCTCGCCGTCCCCACACCCGAACACTTCGAGCCCATCTTCATCACCGCCGGCGCCACGCGCGACACTGACACCCTCACAACCATCTACGAAGGCTTCCACTACGGCAACCTCTCGATGCGAGCGTTCGCGTTCGGGTGAGGGAATCCGCAGATGACGCAGATCGACACAGATGAACCATCTGCCACATCTGCGTCATCTGCGGACCGTCCTTCCAATACACTCAATCCCATGTGGAAAGCCTTCTCCGCCATCTTCGTCTCCGTCTTCCTCGCCGAGATCGGCGACAAGACTCAACTGGCCACGATGCTCTTCGCCTCGGAATCGGAGAACAAGAAGTGGATCGTCTTCGCCGCCAGCGCCAGTGCCCTCGTGCTGGCATCCGCGATCGGCGTCCTGGTCGGCGCGCAGTTGGAGCGCTTCGTCAAACCGTCGACGCTGAAGCTCGTGGCCGGAGCGGGCTTCATCGTCATCGGCATCTGGACGATGATGTCCCGCGGCTGAAACGCAATAAGATCCAGGGAGAGCGGGTTCCGCACGTGGCGTGGTATCTTCCGCACCCTTCGAGCACGGCTCGCAGGTTTTGTTCGTTGAGGTTACGGGCCCGTAGCTCAGTGGTAGAGCAGTTGGCTTTTAACCAATTGGTCGTAGGTTCGATCCCTACCGGGCTCACCAAGGCCGCCCGCCGCATACGTCCCCATCGTCTAGAGGCCTAGGACAGCGCCCTTTCACGGCGCCAACACGGGTTCGAATCCCGTTGGGGACGCCACTCGGCGTTTTCGCGGTCACCCCAGGTCACGCGTCGTTCGATACGGGATGTGCGCCAGCGCCGCAATCCATCCGATCACGACACAAGCCACGCCTTCTCTGTTGAGTGATTCCAGGAAATCGGCAAAGTCCTTGGTCACGGCTGAATCCTCTCACCACCAACAATTGAAACGCGCTGTCGAGCAGGCTAACCATCGCCTCGATGCGGTCTTCCTGCGTCGCGGCGAGAGCGTCGGCGACCTCCTCCCGCAGAATGTCTTCTGGTGGCGCATCAAGGCGACGGCGGCGGCTGTTTGTGCGATGGTTCATCAGTGATCCTTCCGCTCTGACGTCGCCTTACGCGCGCTTGCCATGAAGAGATGCTACTTCAGCTTCGTCTGAGAATAGCCTTTCATCAATCGCCCTCGGCGAGCCCGGCGTTCTCGCAATCCCGAGCCACCCGTAGGACAGCGCCCTTTCACGGCGCCAACACGGGTTCGAATCCCGTTGGGGACGCCACACCTAAACTGCATATCCTGCGCGTCTCTCGCGGTTTGACGCGCGCGGATCGGCTGACCCGCGCGCGCCGGGCGGTTGCGCTAGTTGTCCCAAATGATCGCCGGCGTGACCTTCATCGTGGCGCCCGTGTAATTGACCGACCAGAAATCCACATCGATGGTGTCGCCGTCGGCGGCGCTGAACCTGCCGCTGCTCACGATCGCGCAGGAGAGCGGGCTTTGATTCCCATAGCGAGTGAAGAAATTGCTGTAGTACGTCACCGTGCCGTTGTGGCGAACCTTGACCGAGCCGGCCAGCGCGTCACTCGCGTATGCGCTCGGATCGTTGAAATCGATGTACACCTGGACCATCTTGCACGAGCCGCCGTGACCGGCCGGCACCGTCATCTGATAATCGGCATCGCCGCTGCCGGTCGTGAACTGGTTCGCTGACCAGTTGTTGCACGACATCGTGCCGGTGGTGACGTTACCTGAAGTGATGGCGCAGGATGTGTCGAAGTAGTTGTAGGCGGTATCGGCGCAGTTGGGTGCAGGCGGTATCGGTCCCTGGGAACTTATACCCGAGTTGGGACATCCCGCATACGAGTTCACCGGCAGGAAAATCAAACTCATCACGACCAGCAGGCTGATGTATTTCATGTGCTGCTCCTTTCAGATATACGGCCGGGTCACACACCGGCTCTGTCCGAAAGGGACGACCGACGGGAGGGTCATATTGCCGCCGGCGCTGAATTTTCTTACCAGCGGCGAATCGATTGAAGGAGCCGCAGGGCCGCTGCGTCGCCGGGGTGCTGCGCAAGATAGAGAGAAAGCTCCTGCTCCGCCTGGCGCTGCATGCCGGCGCGCGCGTACGCTGCGCCGAGGAGCAAATGATCGCCGGGATGGCCGCGGCGCGCGTCCTCGATGCGCTGCAGGGAATCGGCGTCCGCCACGCGGAAGAACGCCGGCGGCGCGGGAGGAGCGGGAATGATGCGCGTCGTGGCGCCGTGGATCTCCACCTGCCACTCGTAAATCTGCCCTCGACGCAGCGGCCGCGAAGGCGTCCAGCGTGGCACCGTCAGCACGCCGCTTCGCTCGACTACGTGCGAGCCCTCCAGGACAGTCACCGCGTACCCGCGTCCCTCGGCCGTCCATGCGAACTGCGGCGTCTGCGATTCGACGACCAACCCCACCGGGGTCATCGAGGTCTCCACTCCGGCGTGTTGCCCCTCCCGGCGCTGCACATCCGCGCGCGGTCTCAAGTCGTCGAGAAATGCCGGCCGCTCCACGCGCAGGTCGATCGGCGGAACCTTTTGACCGGTGCGATCGACCGGCGCGTACGTCTTGCGCAGAAGAGCGAATAGGACAAAGGCGAGTACGAGCGCTGCCGCGATGGCGGCAATGCGCCAGACCGGCGTGCCGGCGGCCGAGCGCTCATGGAAGGCGCCGGCGTCCGCCCTCAACTCGGCCACTTCTCGGCGGCAGGTCTCGCAGACGCGCAGGTGATTCTCGACAGCGCGGCGCTGTTCGCCATCGAGCGAGTCGCCGGCAAGGGCCACGATCGTCTCGTCGTCGGGATGCTCCGCTTCGCCGGCGACGGCGTGGGCGAGCCAGCCGGGAGCAGCGGCACGCGACACGAGCTCCGTACCGCGGCGCGCGCATTCGCTACACGTCGCCAGATGATGCGCTGCTGCCGCGGTGGCGGCCGGCGACATCGCACCGCTGCGGAAGCGCTGAAGGGCATCGGCGTCGAGATGTTCGTCCATGGTCACGGCTGGCGCCTCAGAAATCTTTCCAGACGACGCCGTGCCGCCTTGCGCAGATTGATCACCTGTTGCCGTGAGAGTCCCAAATGCGCTGCGATCTCCCGATCGTCCAGCGGCATTCTGCTCCACAAACTCGCCAACGCGTCGGGCGCGATGCCGATCGCCGATGCCACCGCGTCAAAGGGAGCCACACCGGCAAGGACCAGAAGCGCCAGCGCATTGCCGCCGTCCTCATCGCGCAGATTGAGAAGCAGAGCCGCGCGCTGGCGTTGCGGCAGGCGCTGGATCTCCCGCCACAGCATCGCCAGCGTGTCGCGTTGTTCGAGGCTCGCGGCGGCGCTCGGTGCCGGATCGACCGCGCGCTCGACTCCGGCAGGCGGTGTCCGGTTCTTCTGCCAGAGGTTCTCCATCAGCGACACCAGATCATCGAGCGTCACCGGCCGGCCGATGGTACGCAACACGGCCGCCAGCGCCACGTCGCCATTGGGCTCGTGGAATGCCGCGTCAGGAAATTCTCCTGACGTTGCGTCGAGCGGCGACGGCACGGTGTCACCGGTCCCCCACTCGCGCAGTCCGCAGATGGGGATGCCGGCCACGGTCCACAATGCGAAATCCTGCGAATACGTCAATCGATAGCGCAGGCGGTTCTTGAGCCGCGTGCGTTCCGGATAGCGCCGCCGCAGGTAATCGTTGACGGCGTTGCCGGTCACCACGGCGAGAAATGATTCGAAATCGGCGATCGGAGGCGCCTCGGCACGGCGCAGCCGCAGCATCAGGCGCAGCAGAACGGAGGAACGGATGTCCGCGATCTCGTCGTGGCGCAGCCAACCGCCGCAACGGCGGAACAAAATGCGATCGACGACAGGCTGCGCTCTTTCGAGAGTCTCTTCAAGAGGTGCACTCACCGAGTTTGTTGAGCGGCGAAGTATAGCAATCGTTTTATGATGGCCGGTAAGAGAATCCCTGTGTCCCTCCTTCGTCCCCTCCTCATCCTGTGGATTGCCGTTCTTACATTTCCGGCGGGCGCCGCGTCGGCTTCCGATGCATCAGCCAGTGCGACGGCGACGATGCGCGTCCTGATCGCCTCCTCCAAGGCACTGCATGCCGACGTCTCCGCGTTTCGGACCGTCCGCAAACGTTTCGAATGCGTCGCGCTTATTGGCTCTCGCGCCGAGGTGATCGCGCAAGCCGGCGGCTCCGCGACCGTACTCGTCGACATCGACGCCACCGGAACACTACCGGTGACGCATGCAGCGTGCGGCTTCCCATCCCACTGGCTGGTGAGACTGCGCGAGCACTCCGGACGTTGGCAGGCCGAACGGGTGTGGATGCCCGAGTCGGACGTCGCGGCCCGGATCGCGGCAGCGAGCGATCAATCTGCGCGCTTGTCGATCCTCGAGGAACAACCGCGTTACGTCACGCCCGAGCTGGCGCGCTCGCTTGCCGAACGTGGAAGCGTTCTCTTGTCACAAAGTAAATCGCCGCAGGAAGTTGCCGATCTCGCCGAGGCCGCGCTCACCATCGCCGAAGAGACGCGCAGTCCGAACGAGAGAGCGCGCGCGCTGGTATTGCTTGGCAGGAGCTTCGACAGGCGCGAACAGTTCACGACGGCGATGGCTCTCTATCAAAGGGCGCGAGGCATCGCCGAGAAAACCGGTGATGTGGCGCTGATCGCCTCCGCGCTTTCCTGCGTCGCCGCCGGGCGCGATCGATTAGGCCAACCGGCGGTCGAGGAAGCCTCCGAGGCCTATCGGCTGGCGAAGCTCGTAGGCGACGACCGCGTCGCCGGCGCTTCGCTCTACCTCCTCGGCGTGGACGACGAATACTCCGGCAGGTATGGCGACGCGATCGAGAAATATACCGAGACCGCCCGGCGCGCGAAACGCTGCGGCGAACGGCTGCTGGAGGCGGTGGCGACCGCGCAGACCGGCGTGGCCTACGGCTACATCGGAAATCGCGCGCTGGCGTACGAGTTCATGGACCGCGG
>DATLVW010000307.1:0-2027 GCA_035577085.1 Thermoanaerobaculia bacterium | reverse complement strand
CGCCGCGCCGCTCCCGGCAAAGGCTACGCCTGAGGTCTACTGGACGAAGGCGTACGGGCTACAAATGTCTCTCCAGCCAGTGAGCGATTGTGAACGAAAAGTCCCGGAAGGTGAGCTGTGTGAGCTCGAGTTTTAGTTCGGCGCAGATTGCGGGCTGATCGGCTCGGAAGTTTTCGTAACGGCTGTAGATCGCCGCTCCGCCCGGGAGGTCGGTTCTGCCTGATTCGGTGCGTAGCCAGTCGCGAACGCGGGTGACTGCCGCTTTGGCGCTGTTGCTGTGTTGGTGGATGTCCTGGCCGCTGATGTCGGAAACGAACTTCTGGAATCGGTACTGTTCGGAGTCGAAGATGAGGAGAGACTTGTTCGCGCACTCCGGGTGGAATGCCTTGCAGCCGAGGTCAATGCCAAGCTCGAGCGGCATGTTGAATCGAGGAAGGGCGTTTGCGGTGTCGAGAGCCGTGCGGGAGAGGTCGTGAATCGAGTAGCGGGACTCGGAGATCAGCTCGACGATCTTGTTCAGGCGGACCTGACTGGAGTCGAGACGTTCCCGAGCACACCTTGGACGGAAGCCTGCGTCGTTAATGGCGAAGACGATCGCCTCGAACAGCGGCGCATAGTCGTCGTCGAAAGGGCAGTTGATGAATACGTTTCTATCGTATTCTTCGGGACGCATCGCGACTACCGCTGCTTTTTGCGCGACATCACGGCGTCGATGGCGCGAGTGATCCTGTCGTCACCGATCGTGCTCGGTTCCAGGGGAAAGAGGATTTCGCGGCGGGCTTTGAGTGGTTTCTTCTTTCCGCGCTCGATGAACGTTCCACTCACACTGGAGCGGTCACGAATGACACTCTTGCCAGGTGCGGTAGCAGTTGCTTGATTCTTCGCCATCGCTTTTCCTCTCCAAGTCGAAAACGTCCAATCGCCGAAAGACATTCTACCTCGGAGCGGGGACGGCGTTTCGCGGGCCAGAGTCGCCAGCGGGCCGCTGGCGGTACGGCCGACGGGGCCGTCGGCGCTACGACATAGATGCGGGCGGGCGCAAACAAAAGGGCCGCCTTTCGGCGGCCCTTTGCATAGTGATTACGCGAGGTTAGTTCACTGGCTTCTCGAACAGCTTGGGGTCGATGGTGGGGTTGATCTCCATTGACTTCAGGTTGCCTTTGCCGTTGGGTTGGCCGGCGGTGGTGGTGATGAAGGAGATGGGGAGGGTGATGCCGTCGAACGTTTTCCACTCGGTGTAGTCGGTGACGGCTTCGCCCCGAGGGGATTGGGAGATGCGGCGGAGGATCTTGCCGGAGGTGGGGTCGACCAGCCATTTGATGCTGGCGCCGTCGGCGTCGACCGTGAGGGCTTGCGCGTCGGCGGTTCCCACCTTCTCCGTGCCGGCGACGGTGAAGATGTACTTCGGGTTATCGATGTTCTTGAGGATGGAGATGATGTCGGCGCGCGACTCGTTGCGCATCGTGGCGCGCTGCGAGGCGGGCATGTCCTGCGCGCCCATCGGGCCGGACATGTATGCCGCGTCGGGCGTGGTAATCATCTTGATCTCGCCCATCGGCGTCTTGACGGTGCGGTGGCTGTAGTCGGGATACTTCACGGTGCTTTCGATCTCCACGTCCATCGGACCCTGAGGACCCTGCGCCTGCATGGAGCCGATGGAGTGCGTTGCCACGACGGCATCGATCTTCGCTTTGCCGCCGACGAAGCTCTGCACCTTCTTGATCAACGCCAGTCCTTCGGGGCTGCTGGACGTTGGCTTCGCCGGGGCCGCGGCTGCCGCACCGGCTCCAACAACTGCCGGCTTGGCTGGTGCTGCGCCGGCGGCGGCTCCTGCTGCCACCGGCTTCGCGCCAGGCTCGGGGATCGTGATGTCGATTGGAGTCACGGCGCCGAGGGTGGAGAGAGGCTTGTCGAAATCCTTCTCTTTGCCGACGACGAGGACGGAGACCTGATTCGGCTGGACGTACTTTTTCGCCACGCGCCCCACATCATCCGCAGTCACGGCCTGAAGTTTCGTCGTGTACGTT
>DATLVW010000306.1:0-6956 GCA_035577085.1 Thermoanaerobaculia bacterium | reverse complement strand
TTCCACCAGGCCGGGCGCAGTCGCTGACGGCACGCGGTCGAGCTCGTCGAGCTTGCGGACCGAGGCATCGATATCGGCGATGAGCCGCTTGTACTCCGACGCCAGATGCTCGGTCGGAGCGTCCGGAACCATCTGCGTCAGCGTGTCGCGATGGACCTTGTAATGCTGCCGCAGCACCTCGATCTCACGGGCGCGATCGCCTCTCTTGATATTCACCGTTCCGAAATCGTCAGACATCCGTTCACCTCGAATCTCTGCATCTTTGCAAAAAGCGGGCGATGCGACAAATTGGGCGTTGTTTGTTCGTTTCGCGCCCACGGAAAGTGCGATACGGTCTAGCGTGTTTCAGGCATTGCCCGCATGAAAACCTACATTGCCCAGCTCAACCCCACCGTCGGCGCGCTCAAAGCGAACGCCGATCTGATCCGAAGTGCCTACGGCGAAGGTGTCGCGGCCGGCGCGGACGTCGTTCTCGTTCCCGAGCTTGCCGTCACCGGCTATCCGCCGCGCGATCTGCTCGATCGCGAGACCTTTGTCGCTTCCGCGCTCGAGACCCGCGACGCGCTCGCGGCCATGACCGGCGACACCACGCTCGTCTTCGGCTGCATCACGCGCAACGCCTCGTGGTGTGGTAAGCCGCTGCACAACTCCGCGATCGTCGCGCGCAACGGAAAGATCATCCTGGAGCAGCACAAATCGCTTCTGCCGACCTACGACGTGTTCGACGAGATGCGCTACTTCGAGCCTGGCCGCAAAGTCGGCGTCGTCGGGATCGCCGGCGTCCGTGCCGGCATCGCCATCTGCGAAGACTTCTGGTTCGACGACGAGATCCTCGGCACGAAGATCTACTGCCGTAATCCGATCGACGAGGTGGCGCGGCAGGGAGCGGAAGTCATCCTCAACATCTCGGCGTCGCCGTTCAACAGCGGCAAACGCCGGTCGCGCTACGACCTCTTTTCGCGCATCGCCACGCGCTACGACGTGCCGCTCGTCTACGTGAATCAGGTCGGCGGCAACGATGAGCTCCTCTTCGACGGCTCCTCGATCGTCATCGACGCCAAAGGGCGGACGATTTTCTGCGCGCCGGCGTTCGAGGAGCACCGCTCGCTGGTGCAGCTCGAAGGTGCGCCGTGCGACGCGGTCATCACGATGGAGCAGGACGCCGAGATCGGCCACGCCCTCATCCTCGGCCTGCGCGACTACATCCGCAAATGCGGTTTCAAAGATGTCGTGGTCGGCCTTTCCGGCGGCATCGACTCCGCGGTCACCGCTGCAATCGCTGTCGAAGCCCTCGGCGCCGCACACGTCACCGGCATCGCCATGCCGTCGCAGTTTTCGTCGCAAGGCTCGGTCGATGACGCCCGCGCGCTCGCGGAAAGCCTCGGTATCGCCTTCCACACGGTCTCCATCGAGCCGATCTACAAACCGTACGACGCCGCGTTCCAAAAGCTCTTCGGCGACGACACCTTCGACATCACGAACGAGAACGCGCAGGCCCGCATCCGCGGCAATCTGCTGATGGCCTGGTCCAACCGAACCGGCGCGATGGTGCTTTCCACCGGTAACAAATCGGAGCTGGCGGTGGGCTACTGCACGCTCTACGGCGACATGGCCGGCGGCCTCGCACTCCTCGGCGACGTCTACAAGACGATGATCTATCGCGTGGCCCGTTGGCTGAACCGCGAGCGCGCGCTGATCCCGGAATCATCGATCACCAAACCGCCTTCCGCGGAATTGCGGCCCAATCAAACCGACCAGGATTCGCTGCCACCCTACGACGTGCTCGACGGCATCCTCAAGCTCTACATCGAGAAGTGGCAGGAGGTCGATGCCATCGTTGCCGCCGGCTTCGACCGCAAGACCGTCGAGCGCATCCTGAAACTGGTCGACGGAAATGAGTTCAAGCGCAGCCAGGCCGCCCCGACGCTGCGCGTATCGACCAAAGCCTTCGGCAGCGGACGGCAGATGCCGATCGCGCAACGGTGGCGGCGCGAATGAAGCGCGCGACGTTCGCGATCGCAATCGTGCTCATCGCCCTCGCCTGCCATCGCACAAACATCTCTCGCGCGCAGTGGCAGCAGATGCCGCAAAGCGAGAAGACCCTCTACGTTCGAACCCTCCTCGGGCACGAGAAAACGAGGGAAGCAAAAGGCGGCAATGCCCTTGTTTTCGCTCTCCCCGCCGAGGAGTACGTGAAACGGATTGATGAAGCGTACGGGCGGGGTGATCACCGCACGGTCGATGCGATTTTTGAGGCGATGGGAACGCGGCGATAAGGGACTGGCCAGCCGTTTGAGCCCATGGCACACCCGAATCTATCCATGGATATATTAAAAGAGCCACTTTGACTCGTTTAATTTGGCCATGGCAAATTTCGGTAGACGTTTTGACTCGCGAAATTTGGCTATGGACAAATTCGGTAGTCGAACTGACTCATAAAGCGATCCATGGACATATTACGCCTGCCTTCTTGCCAGGCGAATTATGGCCATGGACATTTTGAGCCTAGCCTGAGGCAGATTTAATTTGGCCATGGGTATATTCAGGTCACGAGATTGAGTACTCTAAGTATCCATGGACATATTAATCGACCCTGTTCACGAGAACTTAGAGGCAATGCAGCAACCGCAATTTCAAACCTCTTCTTCTTTCGCCGCCGCGTCCTGCTTTTCCTTCAAGCGGGCTATCTGAATCTCGAGGAACTCATGCAGCGGCACTCGCTGCTCCGGCTCCATCTGCGCGAAGGAAATTGCCGTGCGGAAAACGTACTCCGGGCCCGATTCGGGACGCCGCACCTGCACGAGGGAGCGCAGGATCTGACACGGAATGTAGATACCGCCGTAGCTCGGAAAGACGAGCGTCGCCGGGGAGCCAGCCGGAAGGGGTGAGCGATGAATGACGGCGGCGCCGCTCAGGCTCAGATCGATCAACTCGGCGTCGATGTCGGAGACTTGCACGGGGATCGATGCCGTCGGAAAACGCTCGGATCGTCGGCGGTCACGGCCGGAGGGCATTCCCGTATTCTGACACGACGCGGTGTTACTTCAGCCGATCCTGCATCGCTTCCAGAAAATCATGCGCGATCTTCGCCCCCGCAAACTCTGCCGGCCCGGCATCCTCGGCGATCACGCCAAAGGCAATCTTCGGCGATTCGGCCGGCGCGAAGGCCAGGATCACCGCTTCCAACCCGCTCTTGCGCTCTCCCGCGGTGCCGGTCTTCATCGCCAGCGAAATCCCGGGCACCAGTGCACGCCGTCCCGTTCCTTTCGGATCGGAGACGACCGCCTGCATCGAGTGAACGATCGCCTCGGCGGCAGCTTGCGGCGCAAGGCGAACGCTCGTCTGCTGCGGGCCGGCCGCGACGACGTCGCCGAGGATCGAGCGGCGCTGCACGAGGAGGCGTGGCGTCGTCAGCACGCCGCGGTTCGCCATCATCGACGCCAGCATCGCCACGTGCAGCGCGTTCATCGACTCGTGCTCCAGACCAATGGCAAAGAACGCGGTCTCGAAGTGATTGAACACCGGACCGATCGTCTTGCCGAGAGGAACCTGAAAGATGCCGAGGTTTGCCTGCGTGTCGAAGCCGGCTGCGGTCATGAAGCGCTTCAGACTGTCGCTGCCGAGGCGAATGCCGACGTCGGCGAAGAAGACGTTGCAGGAAACAGCGAGGGCGTCATCGATCGAATGCAGAACACCGTGCCCGGCTGGAAGCCAGTCGCCGAAATGGCGTCCGTCGATCTCGAGAAAGCCTTTGCACGTGTAGGGAAAGAGCGCCGCAAGATCGACGCCGCCGCTCTCTGCGTTCAGTCCAGTCAGTATTTTGACGACGGATCCCGGCTCGTATTGATGTTCGAGCGCGAGGTTCGCCAGCGGACCGTTGCCGTGGCTGCTGGCGATGGCCAGGATCTCGTTCGTACGCGGATCGATGGCCACAAGCGAGCCGCGAAAGCCGCCCAGCGCCTTCAAGGCAGCCTTCTGCACGAACGGATCGAGCGTCGTTTCGATCGTGGCGTCTTCGCCGAGTTGGGGCAGCTTCGCGCCGATCGTCAGCCCGCCGGCTTCGCGCGAAACGAGCGGCGCGAAATCGTCATCGACGGATGCGGCGGCATGCGCGCGTATGACCGCGATCGTGCCGCCATTGCGGTCGAAGACGTACGGCACGGTGCCGCTCGCATGCGCGACAATCGTCCGTTGGAACGCCGCGTAACGGGCAGCATTCACGTGCGCTTTGTCGATCGAAGCGAACGCTTTCTGCGCGTCCGCGAGCCGGTTGGTCGCGAGCAGCGCGGCCGCGCGATACAGCGGCACATCGGCGGACTCGCTTGTCTCGCGCGAGGCTGCGTCGTAGGAAAGAAACGCGGCGTAGCGTTCGCGTGCGAAAAGCCGCCGCGCCAACTCATCCTTTGGGATCACGGAGAATTGCACGGCGCCGATGCCGCCGAGGTGCGGCGCCGCAGCGTCGTCGCGGCCGGCAGACAGATAGGCTGCAGCGAGGAGCTGGTGATAGTGCGACGGCCAGAGATCGAGCCGAGACCACTTCTCACCGATCGCAATCGCTTCCGCGTTCCGGCCGCGCAGCCAGGCGTCGCGGCCTTGCAGCAACGGAATCCAAGCCACGCCGAATAGGAGCGCGACGAGAACAGCGAGCGTGATCGCCAACGGCAACACGAATCGCCGCACACCGCGGCGTCGCGGCTGCAACTCTCGCGATTGTCTGTAATCCGTCGTCATGCCGGAACGATCGTGATGCGATCCCCGCGCCGGAGCTGCAAAAGAGTGGCCGCGCTGCCACCGGCAACGGAGATCTCGATGCAACCGGTCGATCCCACGATCGCAAAGGCACCCTCGCCGCTGTAAGTCGTTCGAATGTGGTCGATGCGCCAGTCGCCTGCGACGATTGCAAATGGCGTCGCCGGCGGGACGATGTCGGTGATGCAATTGCCGAAGCGATCGATACGAATGATCGCGCCGTTTTCGTAGTCGAGCATCACGGGGTCGCTGATGCGCGGACCCAGCTCCTCGAGCTGAATCCCATTTGCGATCGCGGCCGCAACCGGCGCAAAGCGGTCGCGCCCATGAAACGTCGTCGAGCCGCGCGGAAGGAACAGAGCTTCGTTCGTTACGGAGACTGTGAAAGCAGCGGACGTAGGTCGGACTCTCCAGTCCGACGGTTCTCCTTTCGCATCCTCAGAAAGTCGGACTGGAGAGTCCGACCTACGTTTCACGTCCTCCAAGACGAAATGCAGCAACCCATTATCCGGCGCAAGAAAAAAACGCCCCGCAGACTCCAACGCCAGAATCCTTCGCGAGCTCCCGACACCGGGATCGACGACGCAAACGAAGATCGTCCCCTCCGGCCAATACGCAACAACATCGCGAAGAAAAAACGCCGCCTCCCAAACATCGAACGGACCAATCGAATGCGTCAGATCGGCGATCCGTGCCTCGCAGCGCGACGCGATCACGCCCTTCATCGCGGCGACGTACGGATCGCGCGTGCCGAAGTCGGTGAGGAGTGCGATCGTGCGCATCAGAGCGCGGAAACTATACTTCCGCGGTGTTCCCGACCGTTCCACCACCGCAGCAGAGCCTCCTCGTCTTCGCGCGCCTTCCGGAGCGTGGCCGCGTAAAAACACGCCTGGCGCAGTCGCTCGGCGAAGACCGCACGCTGGCGATCTACGAGGCGATGCTGCGCGATCTTCTGGCATCGATCGGGGAGTCAAACGCCGAAACGGAGGTCGAGGTCCTCTGGGCTCCGAGCGAGAACGCAAACGGCGAAATGCTTAGGCGCGCCTTCGGCGATCTCCCCACCGCCATGCAGACCGGTCAGTCCCTCGGCGACCGCCTCTCCATGTCGTTCTCCGAGCGCTTTTTCTTTCACGCTACGGAGAAAGTCATCGCCATTGGCGTCGACGATCCACGCCTGCCGCGCGATCTAATCGATCACGCCTTCGGACTCCTCGACTCCTGCGAATGGGTGATCGGCCCCGCATCCGACGGCGGCTACTACCTGATCGGTTGCCGCGCCTCGGCGTTCGACAGCGACGTCTTCCAGGGCATCGAATGGGGCTCGTCGTCCGTCTTCGCGTCTACGCTCGCCAAGATCCGCGACTGGCAGAACTGCGTGGCCGTCCTCCCGCTACGGCACGACATCGATGTAGCCGAAGATCTGGACCGATACACTGCCGAGAACGTCGAAGGCCATCTCGCAGCGTTGTTAGCCAGGCAGTCCGTGTAAGTCCAAAAGCGCCAGCGGAGAGTCTCCGACCCCCGACCCCCGAAACGCGACTCCCCCGAAGAGCGTATCTTTCACTCGATAACCATGCACATCCTCACCTCGGATCAGATGAAATCGATCGACCGGCGTGCCACGGAGCGCTTCGCCGTTCCCTCGATCGTGCTGATGGAAAACGCGGCACTGGCTGTCGTCGACGCGATCGGCGATCACTATCCCGACTGCGACCGCGCCGCCATCTTCTGCGGCCTCGGCGCGAATGGCGGCGACGGCTTCGCGGTCGGGCGGCATCTCGAACAGCGCAGCGTCGTGCCGATGGTGTTCATTGTTGGCGATCGAGAGAAAATCGGCGGCGACGCGGCTGCGAATCTCGCCATTTGCGAACGCCTCGGCCTGCAGATCCACGAGATCACCGACGACGACTCGCTCAACGAAGCGCTCGTTCACGCATCCGACGCCGATCTCGTCGTCGACGCAATCTTCGGCACCGGTCTCAATCGGGCACCCGAGGGGCTGTACGCAGAGACGATCGTGTCGATGATGGAGCTCGGACTGCCGATCGTCGCCGTCGATCTTCCCAGCGGCGCAAACGCATCGAGCGCGGAGACGTTCGAGCCGTGCGTTCAGGCGGCGCTCACGATCACCTTCGCGGCACCGAAGATCTGTCACGTCTTCGAGCCGGCAGCTGTCAGCTGTGGCGAGGTGATCGTCGCCGACATCT
>DATLVW010000305.1:0-9169 GCA_035577085.1 Thermoanaerobaculia bacterium | reverse complement strand
CCGTTCATGTCGACTCTGGATTTCGTGCGCAGTTACCGAAGCTCGATCCTGCGAGTCCGCACGTGATCTCGGCGCAGATGCGATTCAGCGATCTCTCTCTGGCGCGTCAGGAGGTGGTCATCGCCGGCGGTGCCGTAAGCGACTCGATCAGCACGGAATTGACGCCGGTCGTGATCGCCGGAGAGCTGCGCGGAAAGAACGCCACTCTGGAGCGATGCCTCTCGGCGAATGGCGTGCCGTTAAAGACGCGCGCTGTCGAAACACCCGAGGCGCAGGTGTTCCTCATCCGCGAACCGAATGCGCGCGAATTCGTTGCCGCCATCGATCCGGACACTTTCACGCGCCGCAGTTGGCAGGCCACACTCAGGGCGAGGAAGGCGACGCCTCTCGATCCCGGCACCTCGATGCGCTTCACCTGGCCGATCGTGCGCCGGTACCAGTCACCGGGGCATATCTCCTCGAATATCTTCGACACTTCGGAATTGTTCCTGGCGAAAGAGGTAGGAATGACGGGCGTGCTGACGGTGTCGTTCGACGAGACTGCCGCGAACTTTCCGCTTCTTCCGGTGGAGCGCGGCAGTCAGCGCCGTTTTGCGGATGCCGTCGCGGTCGCCGGCTTGCGGGCGGTCACCGACGGACGCCGCCGCGCGATCGTCCTGATCGTCGACTGCACATTTGACCTCCGCAAGGATCGCAGCCTCGCCCAGCCCGAGGCAGTACGGCACTACCTGGAGGAGGTCGGGGTGCCGCTCTTCGTATGGTCGGTCAACGGCCCGCGTCCGGATCTCGAGCCGGCGTGGGGCGAAATCGAAGACATCGGAACGCCGAGACAGTTCCAGATGGCGGTGCAGCGGCTGCGCGCGACACTTGCTGCGCAACATATCGCCTGGGTCGCTGCCGATCCGCTTACGGCATTGCGTGCCGAGGCCGACCCGCGGTGTGGGATCACGACGGTTGCGAAGTTCGGGCGCTGAGGGGTTTATCAACCCGCTTCGCAGTGCTCGCGCGTTACGGCGTGGCGGTAGGCGAAGAGGCGGCGCAGGCGGCGTTCGATGATGAACTTGCCGAAGATGCGGCCGAGGATGCCAAGGGGAGGTTCGTAGGTGATGTCGTCGATGAGCATCGCGCCGTCGGGATGCGGCTCGACGATGTGGCGATGACGCCAACTGCGGAATGGCCCGCGCACTTGCTGGTCTTCGAAGGAGTGGGGCGGATCGTAGGCGGTGTGCATCGATTCCCATCGAATGGAGATGCCGGGCGCGATGTGGGCATCGACGACAGCGCGGCTGCCGATGTGCAGGTTCGGTGCGCTCTCGATTACGCGCGATTTCTCCCACGGAGGCATGAGCAGCGCGAAGGCGTCGGGACGCTCGTGAAATGCGAAGAGCTGCTCGGGCGTGGTGTGGATGAGGGTTTGGGCTATGAATCTCATCGATCGTCGAAAAAACAGAAGCGCCCACCACAGAGACACAGAGAGCACAGAGGTTTCTCTGTGTCCTCTGTGTCTCTGTGGTGAGTCTTTTTTAACCCCAATCCGGCGCAGGCTTCCCCGCCCAGACCCACGCAATGAAATCGACCAGCGGCGGTGTCGTACCGAGCTCGCGAAGCCGGATGTTGACCTGGCCGCGGTGATACGTGGAATGCGAGGGGAGTTGGAGCAGCGTCTCGCCGAGGGTCGATGGGGCCGCAGCGAAACCAGCGCGCTTCGCGAAGTAGCCCGACCACGGCAACACCAACTCCGCATCGACAGCCTCGGGTGCCAGCGCCGCGACATATGCCGGCGCGACTGCATAGAACGACCGCGCGTATTGGAAGACGGCATCGAGACCGGGGAACTCATCGGCTTTCTTGAAGATCACTTCTTCGCCGCGCCACGCCTGCAGGAACGCATGCTGCGTCGCGTGGATGTGGTACAGCCGCGCGTGCAGGATCGCGTCATCGGCCGCGGATGGAGTCGCCAGAACGGCGCGCCACACGGTCGCATCAGCCCACTCCATGTGGTCGAAGAGCGGGCGGACGGCGTCGAGGATGCTCATGCGATCGGCTGTGAGCGGAGCGGCGTCTCCAGTTGCACGAGCCCATCGAGGAGATGCTCGTCGACGTTCCGATCGATCGTCCGGATCAGCGTCAGCACGCGGTCGATGTGCTGGATGACGGCGAGCAGCGAGCCGTAGATCGGTTCAGCCTTGGACCGTTCGCCCGTGTGGAACGGATAGCGGCGCCCCATGAGGTGCGGATCGAGCGAATTGAGGCTCGATACGGCCTGATTGAGGCCCCAGGCGATGCGGTCGGCCAGGTCGTGCGGCGGGTGGTTATTGCGCGTGTGGCGGGCGGAGTCGGCGAGCCGGTCGATGGAGCGGCAGAGCGCCCGAAACTCGTTCTCGATCGGCTGCCGGCGCGGATCATCGAAGGGGAGTCCATCGAAGGAACTGAAGAGAATGTCGGTCCGGCGGCGGAGATCCTGATCGACTTTCCACGACATCCATTCCGCTGAGGGCACGTGCCGCATGTGCTCGTTTTTGGCCCAGGTTTCGAGTGAGGAGCGCCCTGCGGCGGCCGCTTCGGCGTCAGTTGCGAGCATGCTGTTCATCTGTTAGGGTCACGCACCTATGAGTCTAGATCCGGCGCAGTTCGAGGAGCCAATCAACCAGCTCAGGCGTCAGATCGAGGAAGCAACGGCGGCTGAGAGAGATCCGGCCCAAGTCGTCGCGCTTCAGGCGGAGCTTACCAAAGTCGCCGACGAAATCTTCGGCAATCTCACGCCGTGGCAGAAGACGCTCGTGGCCCGGCACCCGCTGCGGCCGTACACGCTCGACTTCATCAGCTACCTTTTCGAGGAATGGACGGAGATCCACGGCGACCGCAAGTTCTCCGACGATCCCGCGATCGTTGCCGGATTTGCACGTTTTCGAGGCGCCCCCTGCGCGATCATCGGCCACCAGAAGGGGCGCAACACGAAGGAAAAGATCTACCGCAACTTCGGCCAGCCGCGCCCCGAGGGATTTCGTAAGGCGCTACGGGTGATGAAGCTGGCGGAGAAGTTCAATCTCCCGATCTTCACCTTCATCGATACCCAGGGCGCCTACCCAGGCCTCGGCGCAGAAGAGCGCGGCCAGGCCGAGGCGATCGCCGTCAATCTACGCGAGATGGCGATGCTGAGCGTGCCGGTGATCGTGATCGTGATCGGGGAGGGCGGTAGCGGCGGCGCGCTGGCACTGGGAGTCGGCGACCGCGTCTTCATGCTCGAGCACGCCGTCTACTCGGTCATTTCCCCCGAAGGCTGCGCCGCGATCCTCTGGAAGAACCCCTCCGCCGCCGCCGAAGCCGCCGCCGCGATGCGCATCACCGCCATCGACCTCAAACGCCTCAACATCATCGACGACATCGTCCCCGAGCCCAACGGCGGCGCCCACGCCGACCCCGCGCGCGCCGCTGAGCTCCTGGCGCCCTATCTGGAAAAGGCGCTGAAAGAGCTCCAGAAAGTCAAACCCGCCGCACTCCCGGAAGAGAGGTACAAGAAGTTCCGGAAGATGGGGGTTTTCGAGAAGGGGTAGAAGTCGGCACTTTCAAAATGGGGTCAGGTCTACTTTTGAAAGTGAACCCATTTCACCTTCGAAGAGCGGTTGTGTCGCCACTTTCAAAAGTGGACCTGACCCCATTTTGAAAGTGCCGTAATTTGTCAGTTCGCCGGCGCCCTCTCCAGATCCACTTCGATGTTCTGCCACTTTCCTTGCCGGAATCGGAGCACGCTGAGGATGGCGCGGGTTAGGTGGCCGAGGACGATGGCTCGCCAGATGTCGGCAGGTTGGAGGGGGCGCATCGTTTGGATGATCGCGCAGATGCCGATTGGGATGATGATCTGCGAGACGATCGAGATGTACAGCGGGCTGCGCGTGTCGCCGGTGCCTTGCAGTCCGCCCGTGTAACTGAGGGCGACGGTGATGAAGAAGCCGGAGACGCTGAGGTAGCGGAGGAGCTGCGTGCCGATCGAGGTAACGAGCGGATCCTTCATCCCGAATACGCCGAGCAGCACGTTCGGGATCAGCAAGAACATCAGGCCTATCACGGCGGCGACGCCGAGTCCGATGCGCGAGGCGACGGCGACTCCGAGGCGGGTGCGGTCGGGTCTGTTTGCGCCGAGGTTCTGGCCGGCGATGGTGACGGAGGCGCCGAGGAGGCCGACGGACGTCCACGTGATCAGCGAGAACAACTCGGTGTAGCAGACCGCGTACGCAGCCTGCGCCGCGGCGCTGTGCTGCAGCGAGCCGATGAAGCGCAGCATCAGCACGCCGCCGATGTTCATCGCGATTCCCTGCACTCCGGTGGGCAGTCCGAATCGAAAGAGCGAGCGGATGATGCTGAAGTCGGGTGAGAGGTCCATGCCCTTGCGGAAACGAATGACGGAGTGGGGAGCGAACAACCGCCACACGCCGTAGGCCGACACGAGTGTGCTGCTGGCGATCGTCCCGTACGCCGCGCCGATCGTGCCCAGGCGAGGGATGAGGATGACGTTGAAGACGATCGTGAGGACGGTGATCGCGGCGCCGAGGCGGAGCGGGGTTTTGGCATCGCCGGCAGCGCGAAAGGCGCCGCTGAGCATGAAGAACAGCATCATGCCGAAGATGCCGACGAACATTGCCCTCAGGAACGGCAGCGCTTGATGCTGCACCTCGGGCGCGGCTTTGATGATGTCGAGCAGGGCAGGAGCGGCGAAGTAACCGATCACTCCCATGATGGCCGACATCAGCAGGGCGGTGAGGAACGCCTGATAGACGACGCGGTTGACTTTCTCCGGCTCGTTCGCGCCGGCGAATCGCGCCACCAGCACGGCCATGCCGGTGAAGAGGGAGCTGATGAAGACGATGACGACGAGAATGACCTGCCAACTGACGCCGATGGCCGCGTTGCCGGTGTAGCCGACGTAGTGCCCGACCATCACGTGGTCGATGATCCCCTGCACGCCGGCGATGATGTTCTGCAGCATGGTCGGCCAGGCAAGCCGCCAGACCGCGGGAACGATGGGACCTTCGACGAGGGAGCGATCGAACTGCTGTGCGGGTTTCTGCAAGGTTGGGTACTTTCGCACATCCTGAAAGGCTGGTCACGCGAAGACGCGAAGACACGAAGTTAGAACCGCTTCGCGACTTCGCGAGACCGTTCTTCCGCGAAGAAAATAGTAGGCTGGCAACAATGGAGCACACGCCCTTCCTCACCGCCGCCTGGCACAACCTGGCGATGATCAACTACGAGGTTGACCCGAAGGTGCTGCAGCCGTACGTTCCGGCCGGGACGACGCTCGACGCCTGGCAGGGGCGGTACTTCGCCAGTCTCGTCGGCTTTCAGTTTCTGCACACGAGAGTCCTCGGCATCCCGATTCCGTTCCATCGCAACTTCGAAGAGGTCAACCTGCGCTTCTATGTCCGCCGCGAGGTCGGGGAGGAGGTGCGTCGCGGCGTCGTGTTCATCCGCGAGCTTGTTCCGCGGTTCGCGATCGCGCTCGTAGCGCGTGCGATGTACAACGAGCCGTATCTCGCGCTGCCGATGCGGCACACGATCTCGTTGGAGCCTGCGTTGACGGCCTCCTATTCATGGCGGCTCGGCGGCCGGTGGCATCGCTTTGCGGTTGCGGCTGATCGCCCCGCGGCACTGCCGGCAGCGGGCTCACTCGAAGAGTTCATTACGGAGCACTACTGGGGCTACACACGACAGCGCGACGGATCGACGATCGAATATCAGGTAACCCATCCGCAGTGGCCGGTTTCAGGCGGCGTCGCGGACATCGACGCGGACTTCGCTGTCTTGTATGGTCCGGAAATCGCCGGTCACCTTCAAACCGTGGCATCGTGTTTCATTGCGCAAGGCTCGTTGGTTTCGGTGCTTCCAGGGTCAGGTCTAAAGTCTAAAGTGCCGAAGACGATCGTCCCTTAGGCGATCAAGCTAATCCGGCACTTTAGACTTTAGACCTGACCCCCATGCGCGGCAAACAAGGAATTACGACATGGCAGACCACCCACTCACTCTCATCACCTGCGCGTATTTCGTGGAGCTGGTCATCGTCGCCTACCTCACGCGGGCGACGTCACGCCGCATTCTTGGCGCAGTGGTGGGAGGGGTTGCCGTCGCCTTCGTGACGATGGGCATCGTCGCTATCTGCGTGTGGGCGGGGTGGTGGCTGATGCCGATCGCATCAACTCCGTTCCTTGCTACGATGCTGGGGATCGGCGTTGCAATTTCGTGCTCCCCGATCTACCTGGTGACCTGGCGGATTGCGCGCCGCTTCGGGTTGAAAGGGCTCGTCATCTCGACGGCGATCGTGACCATCATCGGACCGCCGCGAGACTACTTCATCGCCGCGAAGTTTCCGGAGTGGATGGTCTTCTTGCCAGGCGTTGCTCCCATCGTCGCAGACGCCGTAGCCTACGCTGTAATCATGATTGTGGGACACGTGGTGATGTATCTCGTTGCCGGGCCGTCGGGTGCGGATGGACTTGCGCGAACAGCAAAGTAGACATGGATATCCAAATCGACGACCTCTCCAGAGCGGACATCGTTGCGTTAATCCGCGAGCATCTGCGAAGTGCGGCGCTGCACTCGCCGCCGGAGAGTATTCATGCGCTCGATCTCGACGGCCTGCGCGATCCGGCTATTACGTTCTGGAGTGCCCGTCAGGATGGTGAGCTGCTGGGCTGTTGCGCTCTCAAGGAACTGAGCAAGACGCATGGTGAGATCAAGTCGATGCGTACCGCGGCGGCGCATCAGCGGAAGGGCGTCGCTTCCAGACTCCTGGAACAGATCCTCGACGAGGCGAAGCGGCGCGGCTATGAACGGGTGAGCCTCGAGACCGGCACGATGGAGGCATTTGCTCCCGCGCGCGAGCTTTACCGCCGCTTCGGCTTCGAGCCTTGCCCGCCGTTTGCTCAGTATTTCGAGGATCCGTACAGCGTCTGCATGACCAAGGTCTGGGTCAGGTCTAAAGTCTAAAGTGCCGAGGAGGCCTGATCGCCTTAGCGACGATCGTCTTCGGCACTTTAGACTTTAGACCTGACCCGCAAGGCTATTTCATCGTCATCTGCGGAATCGACGTATAGAACCCTGCCGGATATTGCACATAGCCGTCGATGTTCTTGCGCATGATCGCTACGTTGGACTGCATGTAGAGCGAAATGTAGGGGAGGTCTGTCGCGATGATTCTCTGAATCTCGTCGTAGACCGGCTTTCGCTTGGCGCGGTCGAAGGTGGAGTGACCTTCGACCAGTAACTGGTCGACACGCGGATTAGCGTATGACCCGCGATTCTGGCCATTGGGAGGCGTGTTCTTCGAATAGAAGATGACGTAATAGAAATCGGGATCGCTGATCCCATTGCGGGACAGCGAGTACATCTGGAAATTGCCCTTGCCGATGTCGGCAAAGAACGTCGACATCTCGTTCGATTGGATCGAGACGTTGAAGCCGGCCTTCTTCATCATGTCCTGGATCACCTGCGCCCGTGAGTTCGCCTCCGCGTCCGTCGACGTCTTGAAGACCAGATTGAGACCGTTCGGATAGCCGGCCTGGGCCAGGAGCTGTTTCGCCTTCACCGGGTCGTAATCATAGGAAGGAAGGTTGGCAGCGCGCGCCCAGTGACCCTCGGCGAGCATCGACTCGGTCTTTTGCGCGTAGCCGCGCTGGATGTCGCGGATGATCCGGTCGCGGTCGATGGCGTGTGCGATGGCCTGCCGCACCAGCGGTTTCGCCAGCGCCGGGTCGTTCATGTTGAAGGCGAGGTATTGGTAAACCGAGCCGTTGCTCTTCACGACTTTGAAGTCGGGGTTCTTCTCGAACTCTGCGACGTTCTCGAACGGAATAATGTTGACCTCGAAATTCACCGTGCCGCGGCGCATTTCCAGGATGCAAGTCGTGGCGTCGGGGATGATGCGCACAGTGATGTGCTTGATCTTCGGCGCGCCGCCGTGCCACTGATCGAAGGCCTCGAACTCCAGCCGGTCGTCGGGACGATGCTCGACCAGTTTGTACGGTCCGCAGCCGATCGGCCTGGTCTTGTAGACATTCGTGTCCGCTCCGGTAGGGAGGATGCCGACGGTGAGGTTGTCGAAGATGCCGGCGTTCGCCTCCTTCAGCTTGAAGATGACCGTCTGCTCGTCGGGCGTCTCGATGTGATCGACCGTGCTGTAGCCGGAACGCTTCGACGTCACGAACGTCGGGTTCATGAGCGACTCGTACGTCCACTTCACGTCGGCCGCTTTGACCGGCTGGCCGTTGTGGAACTTCGCGTTCGGATTGAGATGAAAGACGATCGTCTTGTCGTCGGGCGTCTCCCACTTCGTGGCCAGATCGGGCGCGTAGTTGAAGTCCGGCGTGACCTTGATCAGGCCGCTGTAGACCAGGTCGAACATCCGGCTGGAGGCGTTGTCGGCGCCGACGCGGCTGTCCAGATTCGTCGGTCCCGACTTCAGGGCGATGACGAGCGTTTTCTGGTCGCCCGCCGATCCGTTTTTCTCACCGCCACTGCAGGCGGCCAGCAGCACAACTGCCAATGAAGCAAAGAGTTGACGCGTTCTCATGCAGCACCTCAATTTTCCGCTCGACGGATTACAAGTATGATGCCGTTCGATGCGATTCAATCGATTTCTCGCGCTCCTGGCGGTGCTTCTGTCGCTCGTTTTGCCTTCCGCGGCCTTCGCCAAGGAGAAGGTCATCGTCCTCGGTTTTGATGGCGTCGACGCCCGCTACACCGAGCAGTGGATGAACGAAGGGAAGCTCCCGAATCTGGCGCGGCTGCGAACGCTCGGAACGTTCCGTCCGCTGCGTCCGACGGTTCCCGCGCAGACGCCGGTGTCGTGGTCGACGTTCTCCACCGGCATCGATCCCGGCCGCACCGGCATTTTCGATTTTCTGCGGCGCGATCCGAAGACGTACCTGCCGGTCTTCGCCGCCTTCGACGAGACGAAAGAGCCATTCCTCCTCGGCGACAAGAACCCCATCGCCGCCGCCGCGATCGTATTGGTCTTCCTCGCGTTGATCGCGCTGCTCTTCCGCCGCACCGCACGCTACGTCGTGCTGGCACTCGCCGTCATCGCCGGCGTCGGGGCCTTCGTTGCCACGAAGCAGTACATCCCGGTCAGCCGTCCCGGCGTCATCAACCGCCGCCAGGGCATTCCGTTCTGGGA
>DATLVW010000304.1:0-7844 GCA_035577085.1 Thermoanaerobaculia bacterium | reverse complement strand
GCAGAGATCAGAGACTAGAGATCAGAGATCAGGGGATCCGTCGCCGGGCCTTCGTTTTGATCTCTGATCCCTGTTGTTTGAAGCGAGAGAGAAGCAGAAATCAGAGACTACTGACCAGATATCAGAGAGAAGGCCATGCCTTCCTGATCTCTGATCTCTAGTCCCTGATCTCTGGTGTCCCATGTCCACATTCAATCTGTCCCTGAATCACCATCTCGATCTGCCGGACGACGTGTTCAGGCTGATGCGGGATCAGATTTACAAGCGGACGGGAATGTGGTTCTCCGACAATTCGAAGTACCTGCTGCAGAAGCGGCTCTCGCCTCGCGCCAAGGAACTGAATTTCGACTCGTTCCAGAAGTACTTCTACTTCCTGCAGTACGACCCGCGGGCGGAAGCCGAGTTCGATCAGATCTACGACCTCGTCACGACGAATGAGACCTATTTCTTTCGCGAGCCCGCGCAGCTCGCTGCCTTCGCCGAGGAGATCGTCCCCGAGATCCTGAGCCGCAAGACGGTGAAGAAGATCCGCATCTGGTCCGCGGGTTGTTCGTCAGGCGAAGAACCGTACTCGATCGCCATGCTGCTGTCCGAAGCGGGCCACTACGACCATGCCGTCTTCGAGATCTTCGCCAGCGACATCAACCAACAGGTCCTGGCCAAGGCGCGGCGCGGGTTCTATCGCGAGAGCGCGTTCCGGGCCACGGAGATCCCGCTGCGCGACAAGTACTTCAGTCCCAACGGCGACGGATCGTGGCGCCTGCACGACGACATCCGCAACCGCGTTTCCTTCGGCCGCCTCAACCTTTACGACGAGGCGCGCGTCTCACTCCTCGGACACCTCGACATCATCTTCTGCCGCAACGTCATCATCTATTTCGACGATGTCTCGAAGAAGGTGGTCGTCACGAACTTCTACAACCGCCTCTCCGAGTCCGGCTATCTCCTCCTCGGCCACAGCGAGTCGCTCATTTCCCTCTCCACGCAATTCAAACTGCGCCACCTGAAAAACGACATGGTTTACCAGAAGTAACGCGCTGGTAGGATGCCCGCCCGAATGCCCCTTCGTGCCCTCGTCATCGACGATTCCGCCTACAACCGCGTGACGATCTCGCGGATGCTGGAGTCGTCGCCGAAGATCAAGGTCGTGGCCACCGCCGTCAACGGTGAGGACGGGATCAAGCAGGTGATGAAGCACAAGCCTGACGTGATCACGCTCGATCTCGAGATGCCGGTCATGGACGGATTCGCATTTCTGCGCTGGCTGATGGCGAACATCCCGACGGCGGTCATTGCCGTGTCGTCGCGATCGAGCGACCGCAGTGTCTTCAAAGCCCTCGACCTCGGCGCGATCGACTTCATCGGCAAGCCGGGTGGACGTGTTTCGCCTCGGCTCGAGGAAATCGAGCGCGATCTCGTCGCCAAGGTGCTGCAGGTGGCCGACATCCGCATGGAGAATCTGCGCCGCCGGATCGTCGAAGAGGAACAGCTCGAGCCGCAGGACACAGGTCCGTCAGGCTCGTGCGAAGGCGGGATCGAGCTCGTCGCCATTGGCTGCTCCACGGGCGGCCCACCGGCGCTGCAGCATGTTTTTCAATCGCTGCCGCTGCTGCCGATTCCGATCGTCGTCGCGCAGCACATGCCGCCCGCGTTCACCCGGCTCTTCGCCGAGCGCGTCAACAAGCTCACCAGCTACAACGTGAAAGAGGCCGACGACGGCGAGAAGATCGAGAACGGAACGGTCTACATCGCACCCGGCGGCATGCAGATGGAAGTTCGCCGGAACGCGGACGGGCTGCTCTTGCGGACGTTTCCCGCAAAGGTCGCCGACGTCTACGCGCCATCCGTCGACCGGCTCCTCATCTCCGCCAGCGACGCCTGCGGCGAACGCCTCGTGGCCATCATCATGACCGGCATGGGCGACGACGGCGCGCAAGCCATCCGCCGCGTCCGCGAGCGAGGCGGCAAGACGATCGCCGAATCCGCCCAAAGCGCCATCATCTTCGGCATGCCGAACGAAGCGATCAAGACCGGCTGCGTCGATCAAGTTCTCCCGCTCGGCGAGATCCCGCGGGCGATTCACCGTCTGTGCAGCGGTGGCGACTCTAACCTGCGGGCCGTCTGATCTCTCTCAGACATACTTTTGAAGCAAGAGCCCGAAAGAAGGTTCCGCGGCAGGAAAAAATATCTGCTCAGGAGGATGAATGGAGGGGTTCGGATCAAACCAGAGTTGATCCGGATCAAACCAGGGTTGATCGGGAGGAAAGAAGAGATGATCCGGATCAATCCAAAGATGATCCCGATCAAAAACAAGATGATCCCGATCCCTCCAAAGATGATCCAGATCCAAAAAAAAGATGATCCCGATCTCTCCCAAGATGATCCGGATCAAAGAAAAGATGATCCCGATCTCTCCCAAGATGATCCGGATCCAAGAAAAGATGATCCCGATCTCTCCCAAGATGATCCAGATCCAAGAAGAGATGATCCCTATCAATTCAAGGATGATCCGGATCCAAGAAAAAGACGATCCGGATCAATCCAAAGATGATCCGGATCAAACAAGAGATGATCGGAATCGGCCGTTCCGGCCGGCAGAGGATCAGGCCGTTGCTTTCCTGGAAGTTGTAACTCGTTGATAAGATTGGCGCTGGCATCGCTGGCTGACAGCCAATCGTCATTTGCACGCCGGCGGCAATTCGCGCCAATATCCGGTCTCGCGCTCGAACGCGCTGGCCGCGCGGAAGAGGGCGCGCTCGGAAAAATGCGGCCCCATGACCTGAAGCGACAGCGGCAGCTTCCCGCGCGAAAAACCGGAGGGGACGGCGATGGCTGGGATGCCGACGAGGTTCGCAGGAGCCGTGAAAATGTCGCTCAGGTACATCGCCAGCGGATCGCCGGTCTTTGCGCCGATCGCGAATGCCGGCTCGGGAGTCGTCGGCGTCAAAAGGTAATCGAAGCGGGCAAACGCGGCGTCGAAATCGGCGCGCAGCCTCGCCCGCACGGCCTGGGCGCGGCCGTAGTAGGCATCGTAATAGCCGGACGAAAGGGCGAAGGTGCCAAGCATGATCCGGCGCTTGACCTCGTCGCCGAAACCTTCGCCGCGCGACTCGAAGTAAACCTCGCGAATCGTTTTCGCGCGCGCGCTGCGATGCCCGTAGCGAATGCCGTCGAACCGTGAGAGATTCGCGCTCGCCTCGGCGTTCGCAACGATGTAGTAGACGGCGATGGCGTAGCCGATGGTCGGAACGCTGACCTCTTCGATGACCGCGCCGGCGCCGCGAAGTACGGCAAGAGCGTCGTCGAAATTGGCGCGCACCTCCCCTTCCAGTTGCGAGACGGCCTCCCGAACGACGCCGAAGCGGAGCCCTCGGATGCCGGCATCCAGATCCGCGGCGTAGTCATCGACAAGCGCGGATGACGAGGTTGAATCGAGCGGATCGTGGCCGGCGATGACGCCGAGGAGCTCGGCGCATTCGCGGACAGTCTTGGTCACGATCCCGATCTGATCGACGCTCGATCCGAACGCCACGAGGCCGTTCCGGCTGATGCGGCCGTAGGTCGGCTTCAGTCCGACCACGCCGCAGAGCGCAGCAGGCTGACGGACGGAGCCGCCGGTCTCGGAGCCGAGAGCGGCGGGCACCATCCGCGCGGCCACGGCGACCGCCGAGCCACCCGACGATCCGCCCGGCACGCGGGTCGTATCCCACGGATTCCTGGAGGTGCCGAACGCGGAATGCTCGGTCGACGATCCCATCGCGAACTCGTCGAGATTGGTTTTGCCGATGATGCTGCAGCCGGACTGGCGCAACCGCGCCACAGCCGTCGCATCGAACGGCGAGACGAACGACCCGAGAATCCGCGACGCACACGTCGTCGGCATTCCTGTGGTGACGATGTTGTCCTTCACCGCAACCGGCATTCCGTCCGCGGCATCACGGGCAACGTGCAGAAACGCGTTCAGCGCAGGGTTGCGCTCGTCAATGGCGCGGAGCGAGGCGTCGACAAGCTCACGCGCGGTGGCCTGAGTCTTCGCTTCATGCCACGGAAGGTTAAGGAGCTCACTCACCGATCACCTTCGGGACGATGAAGTGCCCGTCAGCGCTGAACGCGGGAGCATTCGACGCTACCGCCGCACGATCAACGGACGGCCGCGGCACATCGTCGCGAAGCGGTGTGGCCTCGGCGGACGAACCGCCGTCGAACCCGGCGACGTCCACCTCGCGGAGTTGGTCGATGTACGAAAGGATCTTCGTCATCTCGCCGGCCATCCGGTCCAGACCGGCGTCATCGAATTCGAGATGCGCCAGGCCGGCGATGCGTTTTGCTTCGTCGCGATCGATCTTCATCGGCCACGAAGTGTATCGCGACGAGTAGCGCAGGCATTCCTGCCTGCTCCCGCCGGGCGTCCCTGCCCGGCGGTGGTTTCGAAGCTCAAATCAATATCGATGGGCATGCACGGGGTTCTCACCTCTCGAAAACTGACAGATTGGCGAATCTCGGCTCGAGTACACCGCCGGGCAGGAATGCCCGGCGGGAGCAGGCAAGAATGCCTGCACTACGTCAGGCGCGCAGCGCGGTCACTTTGTCGAGAATCTCGCGCTCGGTCGGGAAGCGGCCTTCCTCTTTCTTCGAGAAGATGATTTTGCCGTCGATCGAGACGACGAAGATTCCTCCGCTGCCGCGGACGACTTCGCTGTCGATCCCGAATTCCCGTTTGATCTCAGCCGCCAGACTGGAGGCTCGTGGGAGGTAGTTTCAAACGCCGCAGTAGTCGATTCGAATGTGCATTGGGTTTGAGAGAGCAGAGACTAGAGATCAGAGATCAGGGCCTTTTGTCTCTGATCTCTGGTTCCTGATCTCTGCTATATCGTCTTCACCAGGATCGCGGTCACGTTATCCAGTCCGCCTCGTTCGTTGGCGGTATCGATCAGCTCCTTGCAGGCCTTTTCGAGATCGTCGGCGTTGCCGGTCACGAGCTTGAGGATCTCATCTTCGGGAACCATGCCAGTGAGGCCGTCGGAGCAGAGGAGATAGAAATCGCCGGGCCGGCTTTCGATTTCGGAGGCATCGGGATTGACGGAGAGGGCGCCCCCGAGGGCGCGGGTGATCACGTTGCGAAGAGGATGCTTTTCCGCCTCCGCCTCGGTGAGCATTCCCGCCTGCACCTGCTCGAAGACCCAGGAGTGATCGCTCGTGATGCGGGTGATCTTACCGTTGCGGATCATGTAGGCGCGCGAATCGCCCACGTGCGCTACCGACATCTTGTCGCCGTCCGCCATGGCGGCAACCACGGTCGTGCCCATGCCGCGCAGGCGGGCGTCCTTGCGCATCGCTTCGAGGACGCGGGTATTGGCCATGCGCAGAGCTGCCATCAGCCGGTTCGTCGTCCGCGAGTAGTGCTCGTCGTAGGCGTGCGGCCACGTGCCGTCGTCTTCCTTCGTGTGGACGATGAACTCGGAGATCGAGTCGACGGCGATCCGGGAGGCGATCTCACCAGCGGCATGTCCTCCCATCCCGTCGGCGACAAGGAACAGCTTCGCCTCATCAGCGACGAGGAACGAATCCTCGTTGTGCTGCCGTTGCCGTCCGACATGTGTGAGGCCGTATGCCTTCACGTCCATTCCTCAGCCCTTTTTGAAAAGGGTAAACCCCTTTCCGCCTTCCTTTGCCTCACCACGCTGACGCAATTCGGCCAGTGCCGCACGGATTTCAGGATTGTCTGTGTCCCACTTTAACGCTTCCTCGAGATATCTCTCTGCTTTTGCGGTCAGCCCGGCGCGTTTGCAGATCGATCCGGCGTCCCGCAGGAACAGGGGATTGATCGGTTCCCGCTGCACCGCCGTCTCGATTGCCTGCACCGCCTGACGAGAATATGCCGGAATGCGGGTGGCTGCGAGCGCGAGATAGTGAAAGGCTTTGCCATCCGCCGGATTGTGCTTCGCGGCCATGTCGAAGTTCTCGTACGCGGCGCTCATGTCACCTTCCTTGTACGCCTTGACTCCCCTCGATAGGTAAACCTTGGACACTTGCACGAAATCAGCAGGACCGGTCGTCGCGCGCGATCCCGCCGAACCGATCTCAGCGTCGTGCTGCTTGCGACGGGCAGTATTCGTCAGCACGTTGACGGCTTCGGTCAGGGTCTGGAACTTCCGCTCGGCATCGGCTTTGTCGGAGCCTTTGTAGCGGTCGGGATGCTGCTCGCGGGCAAGCTTCCGGAAACGCTCCCGGATTTCCGGCTCGGAAGCGGAGCGATCGACTCCGAGCACTTCGTAGTAGTTGACCTTCATTCAGGATTTTTGACTGCGTTGGATGTAGACCTTCCGCGCCAGGCCTCTGACGGTTTCGCTCACACCTTTGTCGTCCTTCAAGCCCTTCAAATCACGCAAGGTTAATCGATTGATCAATGGCAGGACAACCCCCACCGGGCACTTCGGATTTCGCGCCAGGGTAACGGCGATGTTGTACTTGGAGATCCACTCGCGCTTCAGGGTGATGAGCCGGAGCACTTCTTCCGCGATGTTTCTCATCGAGGCGATCGACTCCACCTCCGACTCGCTCATACGCGGATTACGCATCACAGCGCCGCACACCAGCCGGTTGTGGTCACGGATGAGGATCATCCGCTCGGTTTTGCCGCCTTTGAACCCCATTTGCACTTTCTCGGAAACAGTCATCACCAGAATCTGGGAAAAGACGGAGAGCTTCTTCTCGTCCAGCTTCTCGCTCTCCATCAGCGCGGGCGGCGGCGAATCGCTTTCCGGCTCCTGCGCCGCTTTCTCCAGAAGATCGGCGATCGGCTCGTCGGAGAGCGTGAGCATCGCCTCGTCCTCATCGACCTCGGCCGGCTGCTGTGCGGCGATGCGCGCTTTCTTGTCGAAGAACTCCTCGCGCGTCTCGAGGGCACGGCGGCGTACGTCCGGGGTGAGCTGCGGATTCGCGAGGAGTGCGTCAAGGATCGCGGGAGTGCGAATGATGCGAGCCTGATTGATGGCAACGACTTCCTGCACGGCGGCATCAGCAACGGCGGCCAACTCCACGATCAGCTCGTCCGGCACGGCCCGGTTGCGGATCAACGCCTCGAGTACGAAGGGATCCTCGCTCGCCCGAAGCAGCATCGAGAGATGCGCCGCCGGCAGAGACTCGTTCGCGGCAAACGAATGAATGCTGCGCGAGGGGACGTCGGCGAGCGAGCTGCGCGCCGCGGATGCGATGTCCGCATCGGGAGATCGTGTCAGATACGCCAGAACGACGATGAGATCGTCCTGCGGCAGTGGCAGAAAACCGCGCGCGAACGTCTCCACCGCTTCACGCGGGTACTCGCCGGAAGTGATCCGCTCGATGATGATGTCGCCGGACAGCTCGGAGGAGGAAGCGCTCATCATTGCTGGGTCTTTTGGAGGGATTCGCGATCGAACACGACGTCGTGCAGAACCTGCCCTCCCCGCCCGAGCGGTGGCACCGGCTTGTCGTTGAGCGTCAATACGATCCCTGCCGCGTTACCAATCGTGCGGAAGCGGAAACGCTCCTTCGCTTCGATCGTGCGGTGGTAGCCCCGCCGAAGTTCATCGTTGATGACGGTCTCGCCGTCGGCTTCGAGGACCACGACCGATGGCTCGCTGACCTCGATGCTCAGTAGCAAACGCGCCGGCTGCCCCGGCTCAGGAGCAACGGGAGCCGTCGAGGTCTGCGGCAGCGCCGCGGGCGCTTTCGGCGGCGGCGAAGTAACGACCGTTTTGGCCTCGGTGCTCAGACGTTCCTCATTGGCGAGGCGGCTCTCGCGTCGATGTTTCAGCGCCCAGTAGCTGACGGCGGCGAGTGCGATCACAACGAGGATGAGGATG
>DATLVW010000303.1:0-4243 GCA_035577085.1 Thermoanaerobaculia bacterium | reverse complement strand
ATCGGCGTCGGCGTTCGCGGCGAGGTTCATCAGTCGCGTCGCTGCCAGGCGTGCCGAGGCGCGGGTGATCGCCCCGCGGTAGCCGCTCTCGCGTCTCGTAACTGTTGCGATGACATCGTTGACGACCTCGTTGAAATCGGGATTTGCGGCATCCTCGGCGTGAAATTGCACGAGCCGCGCGGCGCGGCGGGCATCGAGCAGCGCGGCGAGCGTGATGTCGGCCGACGCCATCGCCGCGCTCACCGGATCGAACGCCGGCGTCGTGCGATGCTCGAACAGCTCCGTGTTGCTGGTGACATCGACATTCCCGCGGGGCGGGATGAGCGCGAGGATGCGCGGCGGAATCTCGAGAAACGCAGGATCGAGCGTCGACATCACGACGTTGAGCGCCTCGCGTTGCGCCGCGGCGGGAACGATGCGCCGGGTCGGCGTCGGTACCAGTCCCCCCTCCTCTTTCACGCTGTAGCGGTAATCGAGTCCGCCGATCGACTTCGCCGCAGCCTCGAGCTGATAGCGATGATGCAGATAGAGCGGCACGAGCATCTCTTCGAGCTGCGCCAGCGGCGTCCCCATCGGAATGTTGCGCAGTCCGAATTGCGAGAGGGCGATGCGGCGCACTTCGATCTCGTGACGGAGCATGCCAACGTTGTTTCCCGGCGAATCCCACACCGAGGCATCGGGATGCGCGGCGCTGACCGGACGTGACTCGGGATCGGTGATGAAGAGCGGCGCCTCACGGACGATACGGTCGAGCTCCTGCTCTTCGTTCGCATCCGGCGCAAACTGCGCGTAGGCGTAACGGATCACCCACTTGTCGTACGAGCCGATGCTTTTCGTGTAGGCATCGGACAGGTCGAGCTTTCCGTCAGTGATCTTTACGTACGGCGACGGATAGTCCATCACCGAGGCGCGGCCGTAGCTGGAGGCGGCCATGTTGTGATCGAGGCCGAGCGTGTGGCCGGTCTCGTGCGCGGCGAGCTGGCGGATGCGCGCAAGCGCCATCACGGACGGCGACGTCATCGGATCGAGATCGGCGAGCGCCTTGTCGTGCAGCTCATCGAACTGCGGAATCAACCCCTCGGCGATCATGACGTCCTGCCTGATGCGCAGCGACCCGAGGGTGACGTTGCCTTTGATGATCTCGCCGGTGCGAGGATCGATGACCGCCGCGCCATACGACCAGCCGCGTTGCGCGCGATGCACCCAGTTGATCATGTTGTAGCGAAGGTCCATCGGGTCGGCGTCGGGCGGGAGCACCTTCACCTGAAACGCATTCTTGAAACCGGCGGCTTCGAAGGCCGCGCTCCACCACGAAACGCCTTCCAGCAGCGCACTGCGGATCGGCTCGGGCGCGCCTGCGTCGACGTAGTAAACGATCGGCTCGACCGGCTCTGAGACCGCGGCGCTCGGATCTTTCTTGATCAAACGATGCCGTGCGATCCACTGCTTCTCGATCGGCCCGGTGAAGGGACTGGCGTAATCGAAGAAGTCGATGGCGAAGACGCCGACGCGCGGATCGGCGCGCCGCGGCGTGTAACCGGGCGGCGGCAGCGCCACGAGCGAATGATGCTCGCGAACGGTGAGGCTGTCGGCGATCGGCGTGACGCCGCTGACGAAGTTCCCCGGCCTCTCCCCCGTCTGAAACGTCAGCACCGCCTCGACCTCGGTGTTGCGCGGAAAGACTTTCGTGCGCGGCAGATAAATCGCGCTGCGGTTCTTATCGAGCGAGTAGTTGCCCTGCTGCGTGTTGCGAAGGGAGCGCGTCACACCCTGCTGATCGCTGAGAAAAAAGTCGGTGGCGTCGACGAGGGCCGACGTCGCATCGCCCGCCTCGACTTTGAACGACCAGATCACCGACCGCGCAAACGAGTCGGCCACGGCGCGCCGCTCCGCCTCATCGTTGCTCAGCGCACGAAACTTAGTATTCGTCGCTGTCATCAACACTTTCGGCCCGATGCGCTCGAAGGTGACGATCTGCGTCTGCCCGAGCAGCCCGCGGTCAAGCCCGATCGGATTCGATCCGACACCAGCAGGCAGCGAGACCTGGTAAAGCAGCTCTTCGTTGAACCGCGAAAGCTGCATGAACAGCTTGCCGTTCTCAGCATCCCAGAAGAGCGGAATGAACCCATCGAACTTCTGCAGCTTCGCCGTCTTCGATTCGATCGTGGACTTCTCCGCAACGGCCGCCTGCGGCGGAGCCGGCGCGACGCTGGCTTTGGGTGGAGGCGGCGCCGGCGTGGTCGCACAGGCAGCGAACAGAATGAGCGAAGCAGCAAGCCATTTCATGCCGCGATTCTAGCCGGGTATTGCTTGTGACCACAGTGCGCGAAGCTGCGCGCCAGGTGGTACGCGCGGGGAATCGGCAGGGTGGGCGGAGAATCGTCCGGTCCGCGCGGGAAACCCTCCGGGTCGCACGGTAAACCCTCAGGGTTACACGGTAAACCCTCGGGGTTGCACGGTAAACCCTCGGGGTTGCACGGTAAAACCCTCGGGGTTGCACGCTAAACCCTCGGGGTTGCACGGTAAACCCTCAGGGTTGCACGGTAAACCCTCAGGGTTGCACGGTAAACCCTCAGGGTTGCACGGTAAACCCTCGAGGTTGCACGGTAAACCCTCAGGGTTGCACGGTAAACCCTCCGGGTTCGCACTGAATACCCAAGGGTGCGCATGGAAAACCCTCAGGTTTGCATGGAAAACCCTCAGGTTTGCACGGTAAACCCTCGGGTTCGCACGGTAAACCTCCGGGTCCGCATTGAATACCCAAGGGTGCGCATGGAAAACCATCAGGTCCGCACGGTAAACCCTCCAATCCGCACGCGGAAACTCGTCGATTGCGTGCGCACGGGAGTGAGCCTGCATTTCTCATAGGCTTCGTGCACCTCCTCACCTCTTCCTTTTCATTGGAGTGCTTTCCAATCGAGCGCCTTCTCCCCCCGCGCTTTTTGCGGGGGGAGAAGGTGCCGAAGGCGGATGAGGGGGGCGTTGCAAGATGGGACAAGCATGTTCTCCGCGAGAGACCTGCCCTGTGTTCTTCCTGATGCCTGGGGACGCTGCGCAACAGTCGAACGCCCCCTCATCCGGCCTTCGGCCACCTTCTCCCCCACTGAAAAGCGTGGGGGAGAAGGGCGCTCGATTTGAGAGCGTTGAGAAAGAGTGAGAAAAGAAGTGAAAGAAAAACCCAAAAACACCCCTTGACATCCCCACCAAGCTCATGTTATCGTCCACGGCCTCGTTAAGCTGGTCAGCCGGCTCAACGAGGACGGAGTTGGCGCTCGTGAGAGCCCCACGCTCCTGGCGGCCAACGGGTGGGAACGACGGCGCTGGAAAGTGCGACTGCTTCTCATCTCTGCGGGAGTTGAGCGGTGCTCCTCCTGCCGCGGGCTCTCGAAGTGCGCGCACTTCGGGGAAACATCAACCGGAAGAGCCGGCTCATGGCCGTTCTCTTCCAGCCGGTGGCCGCCTGCACTCGTGCACAAGTGCTCGTCGTTCCCTCCGGCCTTAACAAACCCGTGATCTTTAGGAGAACGATATGAATATCAAGGAAGAAACCAGGCAGCAAACCACTGCCGCCGCGGCGGACACTCCGCCCCCGGCAGCGACATTGGCACCCGAGGCAGTCGTCGAACAACTACGTACGATGCGAGCGCAGATCGGCGATGTGGCGCCGCTGACGGCCGCGCAGCGCAGAGCACTGCGCGTAGCCGGAAGAACGTCCAATCCCATTGTGCAGTCGTCGATCAACGTCATCGGTGCGCTGGACATCGTGGCGCAGGCGGTCGGCCAGCCGGCCGACGAGGTGCGTCAGTTGTGCGACGAGGACAACCGCTGGACGGCGGTCGAGGATGAGCTCCGGGGCATGCTGAACGGCGTGTCCAGTTCGAACCTCATCCGCCGCCAGCACATCGCACTGATTACCGGGCGTGCGTACAACATCGGTACACAGTTGGCGCGCGATCCGGCCCACGCCGTTCTCGTGCCGCATGTAGAGGAGATCAAGCGTCTGAAGAGCGTCAAGCGCCGCAAGAAGGCAGCGCCGGCTCCCACGCCGAAGTCTCCGGCATCCGGCACATCGCAGTCAGAAGCATCCGCAACCCCGGTACCGGCGGGTAAGTAACTTCCGGCAGTTCTCAATCGTCTATGTGAAAGGAGGAAGTGAGACCGGGCGCGTGCAAACGCGCCCGGTCGTTTTCCTCCGCGAACGCTGCGATAGGAGAGAACGGCCATGAGAGACAAAGATCTCGAG
>DATLVW010000302.1:0-2622 GCA_035577085.1 Thermoanaerobaculia bacterium | reverse complement strand
CCCTCCGAACCATGATGCCAAGAGCCGGCGATGTTCGCCGGCTCTTTTTGTTCTCGGCTGTCCCGAGAGATGCGAGCAAGGTTCAACTGCGCGGGAACGTGTCGCAGAGACCAAGCGCGGCGCCGACAGTCTTCGCAGAGTCCATTCGACGCTTTCAGACGCCGCCGCAGCGTTCCGGCACCGCCATTGCTGAGCATCGTCCCGGAGGTACTCCGTGAACTGGTTCAATCTTTCGTTCGTGGGCTGGGTCATTCTGATCGCCGCGCTGTCGATTGCAGCCTACAAGCTGCATGTGCCGAATATCTGGATTGGTATCGGCGCGCTGGCGCTGGTGGGCATCGGGGTCATCGCCTCGGTGGCGAAGTCGAAGCCGCGCATCTGATCCGCAAACACAAAGGCCCGGCGGGTCATCCCACCGGGCCTTTGCCTGCACGCAGAGTGTTCGAGGCTACAGCTTGTACGCGAGGAACGCGATGACCAGCGCGTAGATGACCAGCGACTCGATGAGGGCGAGACCGATGATCATCGACAAGCGGATCGCGCCGGCCGCGCCCGGGTTGCGGGCGATGCCCTCGACCGAAGCGGCAATGGCGCGGCCCTGACCGATGGCGCCCGCTGCTGCTGCGATCCCGAGGACGAATGCCGCGGCCAGAACACCCCAACGCACGCCCGTGGGGGCAGTCGTTGCGGCCGTATCCTGCGCGAACACGGCGCCGGCGATCAGCACCGTGGAAAGCGCCATCATGACGGGTTTGAACTTGCTCATTTCATTTTCTCCTTTCCTGAAATCTCGTTACGTTCTGTAGATGTCGTTACAGTCGATTTTGCGGATCAGTGCTCTTCCACCACGGTTGCTCCACCGATGTAGACCATCGTCAGCATGATGAAGACGAAGGTCTGCAGGAAGGCCCCGAAGATGCCCAGGCCCATCATCGGCCAGGGCAGAACGAAGGGCAGCATCCCCATGAAGATGCCGGTGGCGGCATGCTCGCCGAAGATGTTGCCGAACAAGCGCATCCCGAGCGAGAGGATGCGCGCCAGATGTCCGATGATCTCGATGGGGATCATCAGCGGCGCCAGGATCAGCATCGGTCCCATGAAGTGCTTCAGGTAGTGAACGATGCCCTGTGTCTTGATGCCCTGGTAGTTGTAGTAGACGAAGGCGCAGAGAGCCAGGCCAAACGTCGTGTTCGGATTGCTCGTCGGCGGCTGAAGGAAGAAGAAGAGCGCGAAGATGTTCGACAGGAAAATGAACACCGCGAAACTGCCGATGATGTAAAGGTGACGGTCGCCGTCGTGCCCGATGATGTCACGCAGCAAATCCCTGAGCCCTCCCACAACCAGCTCGAGCAACTGCTGGAAGTGGCTGGGATTCTCGCGGCTGATCCTCCGCGACATCAGTGGAAACAGGACGCAACTGATCGTCAGGACCAGCAGGGCCATGATCACGTGATCCGGCACATCCCAGGCAAAGCGGTGCTGCACGCTGTGCCACAGCGTATTGAACGGCGCGTACAGAATTGAGCTTTCGTGTTCCATCGACCTCTATCGGGAGAAGCTTCGGACTGTCGAGTACACAGCTTCACCCATGATTCCCACCACCACAATCGAGAACCCCAGCAACACACTTGCAGCATTGACGCGAGCTACGAAGATTGTGACCAAAAGCGCCGCACCGACGAGAGCGAAGCGAGACAACGTACGGATTGTCACTCTCCCGAGATGCCGATGCTGCGCTGGCTGGAGCAGAGTCTCGACGATCTCCTCCAACCAAAGGAAATTGATCATAGTTACGAGACCACTGCAAGTCAATCCGATCAATCCACGCCATCCCAAAAGCACCAGAACGGGGATGGCGAAGACGCCGCACGCGGCGAGCGCGATCCGGCGGATGCGCCCGAGCACGACCGCGGGAGGATCATCCTGAAGAGCCGTCGTCATTCCGCAAGCCGATCCGAAAAAGGTTGATGAATGCGGCGATGACGCCGAACCCGGTGAAGATCCACGTCAGCCACGGACTGGTGTGGAAGAACTTGTCCATCCCCCACCCCCAGAGATATCCGAGTCCGATGGCGATGGGGAACATGAGGCCGATCGACGACGCCTCGAGGAGGGTTTCGTTCTGGCGGATCTTCTTTCCGCTATCGCTGTCCTTATCGTCCGGCATGGGGCGTGAGCGCCGCATGGGCGGCGACATGGCTCGAAGAGAGCACGGCCTGATCGATCAATGACGACGGCACGATGCCGAGCGCCAGCGTCACGACGAGGCAGATACCGGCGACGATCCTGAGCGGCGTCGTGATCGCGAACTCCGCTTCCTGCCCTTCGCGCAGGTACATCGCCACGACGAGGCGCAGGTAGTAGAACATCGACACGGCCGACATGAGGACGGCGATGACGGCCAGCCAGCCGAAGCCGGCCTGCACCGCCGCGGCGAAGAGGAAGTACTTGCCGATGAAGCCTGCCGTCGGCGGAATGCCGCCGAGGGAGAGGAGAAAGATGACCATCGCAAACGCCCACAGCGGGGCGCGTTTGCTGAGTCCTTCGAAATCATCGACACGCTCGCCGGCGTATTGGTGGCGACGCAGCATGAGCACGGTCGCCCAGATGCCGAGGTTGGCG
>DATLVW010000301.1:0-4444 GCA_035577085.1 Thermoanaerobaculia bacterium | reverse complement strand
TCATGGCCTTGTCTCTGATCTCTGGCCGATGATCAAGAGAGCAAGAGAGCAGAGACAAGAGACAAGAGATAAGAGATGACTCCCTTTCTGGTTCTCTGGTCTCTGGTTGATCCCTGATCTCTCATCTTGGCCTCTGATCTCCGGCCCCTGATCTCTGATGTCTCTAATCTCTTGTCTCTGATCTCTTCCCCTGATCCAGCGCACTCTCAGTGCTTGGTATCCAGTCCGCAGCATCTCTCGTAAACGGGAAATGCCGGCCGGACCGGCTCGGTGCGGGGATGTTGCATCACTTGCTCCATGAGCGTCTTCACCGCCATCTCGAGCTGCGTATCGTGTCCTTTCCGCCATTCGGCCGGGTCGAGCTCGACTTCGATGTCGGGGGACACGCCGGCGTTCTCGACTTCCCAATTGCCGTTCAGACCGTAAACCGCGGCGTCGGGGGCGGTGTATGTGCCTCCGTCCATCAGGCGCGGTCCGGTTTGCGATGCCACGAGGCCGCCCCATGTGCGCGTGCCGACGAGCGGACCCACTTTCATCTTCTTGAAGTACCACGGCATGGCATCGCCGCCGCTTCCCGACATGCTGTTGATGAGCATTGCCTTCGGACCGTAGATTGCGCCGCCCGGAACGGCCACATCCTTCTCGGCGTAGCGGAATCGGATGGCGCTGAGTTGCGGGCGCGTGAGCATGTTCACCACGTAGTCGGCGAGCAGTCCTCCCTGATTGAAGCGCTCGTCGATGACCGCTCCTTCCTTCCCCGTCTGCACGAAGAAGTCGCGGTTGAAGCTCTTGAAGCCGGTGCCGCCCGTGTTCGGGATGTAGACGTAGGCGAGGCGTCCGCCGCTGAGCTGATCGACCTTGCGGCGGTTGTCCTCGATCCAGGCGCGCCCCCGCAGTGCCGACTCGCTAGCCACCGGAACGACGATGACCTCTCTCGCATCCGATCCGTCGGGCTTCGCGCCCACGCGAATGGCCACCTGTTTGCCCGCCGTGTTCTCGAAGCGCGAGTAGACATCGTCGCTGGCGCGCAGATCGCGGCCGGCGACCGAGATGAGGTAATCGCCGGCCTTCACGTTCACACCCGGTTGCGTGAGTGGCGCTTGCAACTCAGGATTCCAATTCTCGCCGCTGTAAACGCGAGAGAAGCGGTAACGCCCGTTGTCGACGGCGTAGTCGCAGCCGAGGAGGCCGCCCGGGACTGATTTCGTTTCGAGCATGTCGCCGCCGCGGATGAACATGTGGCCGATGGTCAACTGGTTAAGCATCTCGCGGAAGAGATAGTTCAGATCGGCGCGGTTCGCGACCGCGTCGAGGTATGGCTCGTACAACTTCTTCGCCGCTTCGAGATTCAGTCCGTGATGATTCTCGTCGTAGAAATGATCGCGCTCGCCAAGCCAGACGTCGCGATACATCTGCCGCCATTCGGCGCGGGGATCGACGCGGATCTGGATGCCTCCGAGCTTGAGCGATCCCTCCCCTGCCTTCGGCTCGTCAGCCGATGACGCGATCGCCCAATCCTTCTTTCGCTGATAGAGAACCTTCTCCCCGTTCGCCGACACGTCGAAGGCATTCACGCCGGAGAGGAAGTCCTTCACCTTCCGCTTCTCGAGATCGAAACGGCGGACGTTGACGCCCTCATCGTCACTACCGAAAAATGACGGAGGAGCGATGCCGACGAAGAGGATTCCGTCCTTGCCCGCCGCGAGACCCTGGATGTTTCCGTTCGGGATCGGCAGGGCGATGATTCGCTGGCCGATGCCGTCGAGGTCGATGCGAACCGGCGTCACCTTCGGTTTGTCCGCAGCATCCTTCTTGTCTTTGTCGTCTTTCTTCTCCGGCTCTTTCGCGTCCTTCTTCTCAGGCTCCTTGTCGTCCTTCTTCACCTCTTTGTCGTCTTTCTTCGCATCCTTGCTCTTGTCATCGGCCGCCTTCTCCTCGTCGCTCTCCGGCGCGAGGGGCGAAGGAAGATCGTTGCGAAGAACGGCTGCGTAGACGTTGCGCGTGGCCACGCTGTCGATACCGGAGAGGTCGGCCCAACTGATACCGCGGCCGATGTCGGTGCTGGCCGCGAAGTAGAGGTACTTGCCGTTGCGGTCGAACACCGGATAGATGACGTCGCTGAGCCCGTCCGTGATCTGCGACGATTTCTGCGACTCGAGGGAAAAGACGAATACCGCGCGGACGAGGTTCGGCAGGTAACGGGCATAGGTGATCCAGCGGCTGTCGGGCGACCATCGCGGCTCCAATACGTCGCCGTTGAAGCCGATCGGATTGGTAGCCACCTTCACGCGCGCTCCGGTCGCCACGTCGACATACCAGAGGTTCAGCCGGCGGTCGGAGTACGCGACCTTCGTGCTGTCGGGCGACCAGACCGGCCGGTAGTAGAAGCTGGCCGGCTCGCCGAGGTCGATCTTGCGGCCGGGACGATCCCCTTTCTGATCACGGATTACCAGCGCGTACTCTCCTGACTCTTCGGAGAAGTACGCGATCGACTTGCCGTCCGGCGACCAGGCGGGATCGCGCTCCATCACTCCCACCGTGTTCGTCAGGTTGCGCGCGTCTCCCTTTTCGACAGGGACCGTGATGATCTCGCCGCGCGCTTCGAACACCGCGCGAGCGCCGGTCGGCGAGATGTGTCCGGTCCGGATCGAGTCCGCTGCCGGCGCGTAGCGTGCGCGCAATCCGAGGAAGTCGCCGCGCACCTGGATAGGCACTTCTTTCGGCACGCGCGTCTTCGGATCGAGCAGAAAGATCGTTCCGAACTTCTCGTACACGAGCGCGTCGGGCCCCGCGGACATCGACTTGATGTCCAGCCCCTCATTCTTCACCACCTCGGAAACCGCCTTGCTGCGCGTGTCGTACGCGAAGATCGACGTCGTCCCGGTGCGGCTGCCGCGGTCGGAGATGAAGTAGACGGTGTCGCCCATCCACGCCGGCGCGTGATCGTTCGAGCCGGGATGCGGAACGCGCTCGATCGACGAGTCGGACATCCGCGCGATCCAGATCTGCCCGGTCTGTCCGCCGTGCATCCGCTTCCAGTCCGGCTGCCACTGCGAGATCGGTTGATAGGCGATGCGTGAATTGTCGGGCGAGAAGGAGCCCTCATCCGCATGCGGCAGCGGCACCAGATCCGGTAGCCCGCCATCGAGTCCGATCGTGAAGAGTTGGCCGTAGCCACGTGCGCTCTGGCGCGACGAACGAAAGAGAACCTTCGTCCCGTCGCTCGTCCATCCAACCACTTGATCCGCGCCAGGATGAAACGTCAACCGCTTCGGCTCGCCGCCCTCGGCAGGCACGACATAGACGTCCGTGTTGCCGTCGTACTCCCCGGTGAACGCAACCCACTTCCCATCCGGCGAGAACCGCGGATCGCTCTCCACCCCCGGATACGTCGTGAGCCGATCCGCAACGCCGCCGTCGCGCGCGACCGTCCAGATGTCCCCCGCATACGCAAACGCAATCCGCGTCCGGCTCAGCGAAGGATTCTGGTAGAGCGTGTGCCCGGCAGCGAACACCGAAGTGGCAACGAAGAGTACGAAGGCAGCAACAAGTTTTTTCATGGACCCTCTTTTCGTGAATGGGAAGTATAGGAGTTGCACTGCATTCAAACGATGGAAGAGGGAGAAGGTTGACAGAAGGCGATTACCACAGAGACACAGAGGTCACCGAGAAACCTCTGTGTCCTCTGTGTCTCTGTGGTTAAGCTCTGTCAGGCGACCCCGCGCAGCCAGTACCACCGGCCGTACGCGACGATCGCCACCATCACGCCGACGACGAACGGGAGCAGCGCGACCATCCCCATGCCGTCCATCAGCGTCACCGTCGTTGCGCCGATCATGATGATCAGCAGCCCGACGGCGGCAAGCGGTGTCAGTCCGCGGCGGATTCCGGTCAGGCCGGGGAGAATCAGGCCAAGCCCGCCCAGGACTTCACAGACACCGATGAAGTGATAGAACAGACCCGGGAACTTGACCGCCCCTTCGTTCATCTTCGCCACCGGCATCACGAACTTCATCGATCCTGAAAAGAGATAGAGCAGGGCCAGCAGGATCTGAATCGTCCAGAGCGCCCAGTTCCGTCCTCGGCTCACTGTCGGATATTGCATGTCGATCTCCTCGATTGTCGGGTGTAGGGGGTCGGGGGTCGGGAGTCGAAGCACGATCAATCCTGGCTTCTCCGACTCCCGACCCCCGACAAACGACTCCCGAGAATATCAGTGTCGAACGCTCCGCTCTCTCGTATCCGGCACCGAAATGATGGAGAGTCGCCGGATGGCGTTGTTGGACGTATCGGCAATGAGCAGGGAACCATCCGGCGCGATGCGAATCCCGACCGGACCTGCGAATCGGGCAGACGACGCCACTCCATCGGCAAAGCCGGCGATGCCGGGGACGCCGGCGAGCGTGATCAGCCTGCCGTCTGTCGTAATCATGCGGATCGTGTG
>DATLVW010000300.1:0-7973 GCA_035577085.1 Thermoanaerobaculia bacterium | reverse complement strand
AGTCCGAGCGCCCAGGTTCCGATTTTCTGCTGCGCGGCAAATGTCCCATCGCCGTTTCCGCGGAAGATGCTGATACCGAATGCGTCACCAACCAGCACGTCGAGTTTCCCATCGCCGTCGATGTCCTGAACGACAGCCTGATCGCCGGCGTTCAGTTGGCCGTAGTCAACCGGAGTCGCGAACGTACGCGCCACACCGTTGCTCAGCGCGATCTTCAGCGGTGGTGGGTCGGGCCCACCATAAGGATTTCGCATGACGATGGCCAGATCAGCCTTGCCATCACCGTTGAAATCGCCCGACTGGATATCCCACGGCTCATTCTGCTCGGCCGGTAGATCGATCACATTCGGACTCTTGAAGTAGGTTCCATCGCCGTTACCGAAAAACAGATAGACCTTCTTCGAGATGACTTCGCTGACAGCGATGTCGAGCTTGCCGTCGCCGTCGAAATCACCCGAGGCGATGCCTCTCGCGAGGCCCGTGGGGTTGCCACCTGATTCGGCGGTGCTGTTTTCGGATATCTGAGCCAGGATGCCGTTGCCGAGGCTCTTCATGGAAGAGAACTCGCCGTCCTGTGTCGCGACCGCGACGTCGACCAGACCGTCGTTATCAAAGTCGCCCAGAACCATGCGCGTCGGATTACGGACGTACTGCTGCCCCGTAAACGCGACCGCGTGGAATGTGCCGTCGCCGTACCCCAGGAAGACTTCCACCTGAGGGAGTACCGAGGGGTAAGTTCCACCCTCGGCAATGACGAGATCGATGTTGCCGTCTTTGTTGAAGTCGGCCGCCAGAATATCTGCCTGTGTCGGGGAGGCAAGCGTGATCTGCGACGGAGCTCCGAACGTCCCTCCCGCCGCACCGAGGAGGATGGAGATCGTATTGGTCTGACGATTCACGACGGCGAGATCGAGATAGCCGTCTTTGTTGAAATCGCCGTTGGCGATGTCACCGGGTCTCACGTTCGCGTCGTAGTGCGAAGGCGAGAGGAGACCAAACGGACAGTCGCCGCGAAGTGGCAACACGATCGACAGAGCGAGAGCGAAGAGAGCGGGAAGGTGACGTGATTTCATTAGGGATGGAGATCGGACCTGCGCGGAGAATAACAGATGCTTCGCCAGCGCTGGTCGTGACAAGCATCACGCGTCTGTGCGCTCTGCGCCTCTGTGGTCAAACAGTAATACCCTACCGCGATGCCGCAGGTAGTCATCCTCTCGCTCTTCCTCGGGTTGGTTACCGGCACGCAGACCGTCGCGCTGCGCGTCGGGCCGGCGGTGAAGTCGGTGCGCATCGAGCTCGGCGGACGCGAGGCGGCCAGGCTCACCGGCGAGCCGTGGACGGCGAAGATCGATTTCGGCTCGGCGCTGCTGCCGCGGGAGCTGGTGGCCATCGCCTACGACAGCGCGGGGAAGGAGCTTGCGCGCGCGTCGCAGCTCACCAATCTCTCGCCGCCGCCCGCGGAGCTCGACATCATCATCCATACCGAGGAACAGCGGCCGGCCGAAGCGGAGCTCGTGGGACGGCATCGAATTCATAGGCATGCCGAGGCTGCAACGCTGCTCCTGGATGGAAAGGAATTGAAGCTGAGCGGGAGCTTTCGCGCCAAGCTGCCGCCGCTCGAGCCATCGCGTACGCATGTGCTGTCGGCCGAGATGCGATTCGAAGACGGGCTGGTGGCGCGGCGCGATCTCGTTCTCGAAGGGGAGTTCTCGCGCGACACCGGTAACGAGTTGAGCGCTGTTCTCGTCTCGGTCACCGGCAGCGAGCCAACGAACCTCGACGGTTGCTTTTCCGCGAACGGAATTACGCTGCGTGCGAGCGCGATCGAGAAAACGGACGCGCTGGTGATCATGGTCAAAGATCCCGAGTCCCGCGATCTTCTGGCGCGCCTTCTGCTCGACGCCAACCGCCGCGAATTCATCCTCGGCGCGGACACGACGGAGCGAATGCTCTGGCCCGTCGCCCGTCCGTTCAATGCTCCGGGTGAGCCAGTTGCGATCGCCTTTCCGCAGTCGAACGACCGCGGCGGCAGCGGTTCACGCACGCGCGCGACGGTGTCGTGGTTGCTGACGCTCGGTCTGTCACCTAAACCGAATGCGAACGAGCCTCGCCAGTACACGGACGCCGTCGCCGTCGCCGGCATGAACGCGCGCGAGCGCGGGCAACGCCGTGCCGTCGTCCTCCTCCTCGGCAAGAAGGCCGATCAAAGCCTCTACGCGGCAAAGGTCGTGCGCCGCTATCTCGAAGAAGTCGGCGTACCGCTGCTGGTCTGGTCGCCCGACGGACCGCGCCCCGATCTCGCGGAGTCGTGGGGTCCGGTCGAGGACGTATCAACGGCGCCCGCACTGATGGCCGCATCAGCGCGGCTGGAGAAGCTGCTCGCGCAACAACGCATCGTCTGGCTGGCCGCCGATCCCCTCACCGCACTCCGCGCCCAAACCGCAGAACGTTGCGGACTCACGCCTGTCGCGCATCCTCGGTGAATCCGCAGATGACGCAGATAGGCACGGATCGTCTCGGCGCGGGCTGTGCTTCGGTGGTCCCGAGTTCTGCACAGGCTTTGGTTAAAACACCAGGGGCTCAGATCTGGACGACTTCTTCCAGACAAACTGATAGACGCGTTCCGAGATATCGTTGATCTCGTCTTCTTCGAAAGGCGGACGCGGAAGAGTCTCGTACAGCTCATCGAGAATCGACGTTTGCACCTCGGCCTGCGTTGATTCGTTTTCCGTCCATCGAGGCATGCGCGACAGTAGAGCCTGGAGAGTGGAGAGCAGATGCCGGCTGACTTGCTTGAGGCGCTCACGATCTGCCGCGCTCAACGTGTCTCGCCGCATCAGATCGAAGAAAGCGAGCTCCGTCTCGCCCAGGCCTTCACGTGCGGCGCGCTGTTGTTCGTCATCGAGTGAAGCGACGAGATCGACGAGTGCGGCAAACGTTGCTTCAACCGTAACTCGGTCCTTCTCGCGGTTGTAATCGGCGACGATCTCCTGGTAGCGCCGGTAGTAGTCCATCCTGAGCGGATTCGCAGCGAGCATCGCGGCCAGCTTTTGCTCGACAATGTCGCGAATGTCCTGGAGTGCCGCATGTTTTCGCCGGACCTTCCGTGCGAACTCTTCGCGCAGTTTCTCGAAATCGACTCCGCTGAGATCGACGGTGAGGCCCTCGGCGTGATCGTCTCCAGCTTCCTGTGCGCGGATCGCTTCATTGACGATACGGTGCAGCGCTTTGAGGAGCGTCGTAACGTCTGCGGTATCGCGCCGCTCCTGTAGCTTCTTGTAGATGGCCTCGAGATTGTCGTGACGCTCCGCGTACGTCCACGCGGCGGGCTCCATGAGCAGGGCCTTCATGCGGATGAAGACTTGCCGCGCGATGATCTCGAATCGGCGTTTCGCTTCGTCCGAGGTGTAGCAGGCGTCGACCGCATCGCGTAGCGCCTCGATCTTCGTAAACCCAGTAGCGCCGTGAAGCCGCGTCGCATCGAAGCCGAGCGTCGAGAGGTGCCGTTCGGCGGCCTCGATCGCGTCGATCAAGGCCCCAACCAGTTCCTCGATCGGCGCGGCCGGCTCATCGGATGTCTCCCCTTCGTCTTCGTCGCCGAGCGCATAGTCAGCCAGTGCCTTGCGAAGACTCTTCAGCATCCCGTTGTAATCGACGATTACTCCGCAATCCTTGCCGGGGAAAATGCGATTGGCACGAGCGATGGCCTGCATCAGCGTGTGCGCCTTCATCGGCTTATCGACGTAGAGCGTGGCCAGCGACTCAACGTCGAACCCGGTCAGCCACATCGCGCAGACGATCGCGACGCGAAAGGGATGGCTCGGATCTTTGAAAGCATCCTCGACGCTCATGCGCTTACCGTCCGGAGTCTCGAAGCCGCGTTTCATCCGGACGCGATGCGGAACGATGTCCACGCCCCACTTTGCGAAGTCGCGCACCTCGTTCTGTGCCTCACTGATGATGATCTCGACGATCGTCGATTCCATCCAGCGTTCGCGGCCACGAGCGTGGTCAAGTTCTCGCTCGATTCGTTCGCGATCGTCCGGATCACTTGCCATTGCCAGATCAGATTCGGCCGCCGCGATCTGTGCTTTGACCTGGAGAAGGCGTGCTTGCCATCGCTTCTCGATCCGCTGGAACATCCTGCCGCAGGTGATCTTGTCGATGCAGACGAACATCGACTTACCCGTCTCCCATCGCGTGCTGCAGTGCTCGACGAAATCATCTGCCAGCTTGTCGAGCCGATCATCCGCCGTGATGACTTCATAGTCTTTCCCGAGCAGCTTCTCGATCAGCGCCGTCTGGTCGTCGTCGAGCTCTGCCACCTCCACCGCCTCGGCGATCCGGTCGTTCAGATCGAGGCGGGCCAGACCGAGCTTTTCACCTCGGCTCTCATAGATCAGTTTGACCGTCGATCCATCCTCTTCTGACCGCTTGAAGTCATAGCGGGAAACGTAGCCGCCGAAGATCCGATTCGTTAGATGGTCATGCTTGAGAATCGGCGTACCCGTGAATCCGATGAAGGAGGCGTTGGGCAGCGCCTGCCGCATGTTGCGCGCGAACCGTCCCATCTGCGTGCGATGCGCTTCGTCCGAGATGACGATGATGTCGTCGCGGTCGCTGTACGGCTCTGCCACCGGCTGGTTGAACTTGTGGATCAGGCTGAAGACGTAGCGATGATTGCCGGCCAGCAGCGCCTTCAAGTCTTTCCCACTTCCCGCTCGTGGTGTCATTTCGTCGGTGATGCCGCAGCCGATAAACGTTCTCCAGATCTGATCGTCGAGGTCCTCACGGTCGGTCATGATGAGGAACGTGAAATTGCCGGGAACGGCCCGGCGCACTTTCTCCGAGAAGAACGCCATCGAGTACGACTTGCCGCTTCCCTGCGTATGCCAAAACACGCCGAGGCGGCCGAGATCGGGATGAGCGCGCTGTGGAAGAACGAGCTCGTTCTTCTGACGGCGCACGAGGCTCTCGACCGGCGCGTCAGCGATCATCCTTCCCTCGGAAACCGGCGCGCGATATTCGAGTAGTCGCGCGCCCGGCGGATACTCGCGCTTCAGCTCTTCCTGCCGCTCCACCGAGGCAACGGCATTGTTGACGCCGAGCACCTGGTGATTGCGCGCCACGATCTTCCGCGTTCCGCCGGCGCGGCTGTCATCGAAGAGGATGAAGTTCTCGACGATGTCGAGCAACCGGTCCTTTGGCAGCATCCCGTCCAGCAACGCCTCGGCGTCCACACGCCCTTTGTCGGATTCGCGATCACGTTTCCATTCCGCGAAGTGGTCCCACTTGCTCGTAATCGAGCCGTAGCGGGCGCGGTCGCCATTACTCACGATGAGAAACGCATTGTGATGAAAGGCGTGCGGGATGCTCTCGTTGAGATAGTCGGTGAGGTTTTCATCGAAACCGGCACGGATGTTCTTGTAGACCGCCTTCAACTCGATGAAGACCAAGGGCAGTCCGTTGACGAAGCAGACCAGATCGGCACGGCGGTTGTAGTGCGGGACGTGCATTCCCTGAATCTTCAGCTCGCGCACCGCCAGGAATCGGTTCTCTGTGATGTCGCGAAAATCGAGCACACGCGCTCGTGCGTAGCGCTTCACGCCCGACTCATCGGCCCACTCGACGGGCACGCCTTCGCGGATGAACGTGTAGAAATCGCGATTGTGCTGGATGAGGGATCGGGAGAGATCGTTGCGCGTCAGTTTCTCGACGGCTGATTCGCGGGCCGATTCCGGGATCTTAGGATTGAGACGCTCCAGGGCACTGCGCAATTCGCGCTTCAGGATCGCATCACGCTCGGAATCGCGGCCGAGCGTTCCATTCGGACCAAACGTCTCGCTGTTGTGGGTGTAGACGGTTTCCCAACCGAGAACCTCGCGCAGGTGCGTGGCGAAGGTCTGCTGCACGAGCCGGTCTTCGGTGTTGATCGCCGTCAGAGCCACCGGGCTGACCTCATCGAGCGAATGCCTCCATCAATCACCGTCGTGGATCGTGCTGGTAGTCCGCTCCAGTGAATCGAAATCGGGATCGTCGGGAGCAAGCTCTTTGAGGATGCCATCCTCGACAATGATGAGGAGCGTCCCCGTTTCCCTGGCGATCGCGCGTGCGCGCCGGGCAGCGCGAAGGAGTGCGCGAGGGACGGCCTGCATGTCGGCGCTGGCCGACTTCGATACCGTCACTTCACTTACGGTTTCGCTCACGCGATGTGTCCTTGTTCGAGCAGACGTGGCATCCGGCCGCTGTTGTCGAAGAGCATCCACTCATCGACACGATGCCGGTAGTACTGAAGGAAGTGTCGCATACCTGCGTCGAATCTGCGCCGGATCACGTCCGGCGCCACGTCGTGGCCACCCTGCCGGACCCGTTCCGCAACACGGCGGATGGCCTCTTCCGCCGAGGGAAGTGAGAGAAAGATGAGTTCAACGAAATAGCCGGAGGCACGCCATGCGGCGAGGCGGCGGACGTACGTGTGACCAGCCAGCGTCGTCTCGAAGGCGAAGCTCCGTCCGCCGGCAGCGTGGGCGTCGATCTCCTGAAGCATGATCCGACCAGCACGAATCGCAGCCGCTGCCGGATCGAAGGGCGAGAGTCCGGCCGCGATGAGATCCGCATTCACAAACACCGGCAACCCCGCCTCGGCCGGCAGAAACTCCCGCGCGAAGGTCGTCTTTCCCGCACCGTTGGGACCGGCGATGATGACAACCTTCTTATCGCTCATACAGTGATCTCTCCGCTCAAGAGGCGGGGAAGGAGTAGATCACGTGCGGCGCGGAGCTTTTGGTTTTGAAAGGTCAGTATTTTCAATTGATGGACGATGTTATCGATCGTTTCAGTAAACGATCCGAGCAGACCGGGAGGAGGCACGGCAACTGGGTATTGCTGCATCAACTTCCAGTCGGCGCGAGGCATTTTCGAGCCTTCCCGCATGCCCTGGGCTGCGACTGCAACAAACGGATCGCTGGACACAGTCATTAGAAGCAGTGCACGAAGGTCTTCGGCCTCAGGCCGGATGACGATCGAATCGGACGATGCGACACCATCCACGAATGCAATACCGACCTTATGGAAATACGGTCGGATTTTTCCGAAGATGATGTCGCCTTCACGGAAACGGAACTTCGTGCTGGTGACTTCATCGGCGCGTCCCCATGATACGAGCGCAATTGATCGGCGCGGTATATGCTCAAGCCCGATGTAAGGTGTCGCCCCTTCGACATCGTTCGGTGCAACCCGCTCGCGCACGTCGATCGCGATGCTGCCGAAAGTCCCGATTCTCCAACCCTCCGGGACGCGGTCAACGATTCGCGCATGCTCGTGGCCGGGGAAGCGGAGGCGGACGAACCATTCGCGATAGAGCTGCCGCGACCCCTCCTCCAGCATCACCATCCGGCGACGGTTGTTCTCAATCAGGTCGTCGTAGGTGGACAGCACCGTGACAACTTGTTCTTGAATCGGAAGCTCCGGGCAGGGTATTGGTAGTTGTCTCATCAAGGGCTGACTGAGGTTGTTAATGTTCGTACCCTGTCCCAGGCTTGAGAGCGTTTGCCGGAACAGAGGCGATCGAAAGTAGTAAGAGAGGAAACGCGCATCCACTTCTGATGACGTGACTCGGAAGCGGATACAAAACGCAGAGAAGGATAAATTGTCGTAATTCTGATCGATACGCATTGAGCGTCCGACCAAAGCCTTGTTGCCATTGGAACGGACAAAGACGAGGTCGTTTTCACGGAGTAATGCCTTTTCGAGAGGCAGTCCGGCCGGGTCAATCTCCGAAAGGCCGTCGACGTCGGGAATCGATCGGTCACCGAAGTCTTTCACGGAAAGTATCCGCAAACCTACCCCGTCATTCGCGGTGGTGTAGTTCAAACCGTTGCGAAACTCGCCCAGCGTTTCAAGCGGAACGGACCGCCAATTCAAGCCAGCTCCTCGAAGTTCGTCTGAATCTTCGCTGCCAGATCGGCAGCCTC
>DATLVW010000299.1:0-5461 GCA_035577085.1 Thermoanaerobaculia bacterium | reverse complement strand
CGAAGCGGATCGACTCGGGGACCTCGACCTGGGTGAACCCCTGATGCACCAGGTCGGCGTACTCGGTCGCGCCCACTCCCCAGGCGAGAGCGTTGTTGACCCCGCCCATGCAGGTGTGGCTGTCGGTGGCCTGGATGAAGTCGCCCGGATCGATGATGTATTCGCGCGCAACTTCGTGGCAGATGCCGGGCGAGATGTTGTCCACCGCCGAAAAATCACGGCAGCCGGTGTGCTGCTGAAAGGCGCGTTGCAGGTCGCGCAGCGTCTGGATCTTCCCCATGAACGGCCGCATGCGCGCGACGTCGTCGGCATAGATGAGGTGATCCTCGAACACCGCAAACTTCTGCGGATTCTTGATCGCGTAGTCAGGTCCGTACTCCTGCTCGAGGAAGTAGTGAACCTGCGCAGTCGTGAACTCGTGCGTGTAACCGCCATCGACTTCCACGACGATGGCGTCGCCGGGTTGAACGTATGGGGTGTGGGGAGTTGGGAGTGGGGGTTGGGAGCCGGTGACTGACGAATCGGTTTTGCTCCCACTCCCCACCCCCGCCCCCCCACCCCCCACCAACACATGCCTCGCCAGAATCTTCTCCCCCATCGTCATCGGACGCTTCGGCGTATCCGGAACCGGCACCTGAATCTCGCCGCGCGCGACTGCTTTCGCGAACGGGAAGAGACCGCCTTCGCGGATGATGAGCTGCGTGATGGCGTCGCGGCCTTTGCAGAACTCGTCGATCGGGATCCCTTCCCCTGCCTGCAGCCGCAGGAGCATGGCGTGGTCCGCCATCAGCAATCCCTGATTGATGTTGTTGCCCGCATGGATCGGTGCGAACGACGCGGCCACGGCGATACGGATGCCGCTCCAGACCTCGCACTGCGTCGCCGTCTCGCGCGAGCTGCCGACGCCCTTGCGGTAACCGCTGACGATCACTTCGAAGTTGCCGTTGATCAGCGCGTCGTGCTCGAACAGCCGCTTCCCATCCACGATCAGCCCCGCGTACGCATCCTCGGCGATGTCTTCCGGCTTGTGGCTGAAGCAGACCCACGCCGGCGTCATGGCGTCGGTGTTGATGTCGTCGAGCAGGTCCTCGACGCGCAGATCCTTCATCTGAAGATCGAGCTCGCCGCGAAGCTGCTTCCGGATCAGCTCCGGATCTTTGGTCAGAAAGAGAACGCGTTTGCCGGGTGTGAGTTGGATGGTCTGTGCAGGTTTCATGAGTGCCTAGGTTATCGGTAATCCACTCCACCGATCTATAAGCTGACTAACGTACTTATCTAATCCACGGATCTGCGATTCCGCAAATCTATCGAGCCGCACGAGGCAAATCCCGTGACATGATTCACGGCCATGCTTGCTGCGGGCACGATGCTCGGTCCGTACAAGATCCTCACGGCCATCGGCGCGGGCGGGATGGGCGAGGTGTACCGAGCGCAAGATACCCGCCTCGGCCGCGACGTCGCGGTCAAGGTCCTCACGCGCAATCTCTCCGGGGACGTCGAGGCGCTGCGGCGGTTCGAGCAGGAAGCGAGAGCGGCCGGGATGCTCAACCATCCCAACATCCTGGCCATCTACGACATCGGCAACGAAGGCGGCCAGAACTACATCGTCTCCGAATTGCTGGAAGGGGAATCGCTCCGCGCGCGCATCCGTCACGGTGCCATTCCGCCGCGAAAGGCGCTCGACTACGCCGCGCAGATCGCCCGCGGACTCGCCGCCGCGCACGAGCGCAACATCGTTCATCGCGACCTCAAGCCGGAGAATCTCTTCATCACCCGCGACGGCCACGTCAAGATCCTCGACTTCGGTCTGGCCAAACTGGCCGGGCCTCGGGTGCCGAACGCCACGCCCGGCGATGAACACGAGCTGACGCTGCCGACGACGCCGACCGAGCCCGGGCGCTTGATGGGGACGATCGGCTACATGGCGCCGGAGCAGGTGCGCGGCGGCAGCGGCGACAACCGATCCGACATCTTCGCGTTCGGCGTCATCCTTTACGAGATGCTGGCGGGCGTGCAGGCGTTCCGCGCAGAGTCGCCGATCGAGACGCTCAACTCCATCCTCAAAGACGATCCACCCGACTTCTTCGAATTGAATATCCGCGTTCCCGGCGCGATCGACCGCGTCGTCCGGCACTGTCTGGAAAAGAATCCGGACGAGCGCTTCCAGTCCGCGCGCGACCTCGCCTTCGACCTCGGCTCACTCTCCGGGCTGACCAGTCAGGCCGTCTCGTTCCTGCCGATGTGGCGCATTCGTCCGCGCAATCTGTTGAAGCCGCTGACCATCGCTGCCGTGATTCTCGCGGCCGCCGCGATCGCCTACCTCATCGGACAGCGCCGCGGGACACAGCCGCCGCCGTCGTACCGCCGGCTGACGTTCCGCAGCGGCACGATCTTCAACGCACGCTTCTCGCCCGACGGCCAGACCGTCTTCTACGGCGCGCGCTGGAGCGGAAAGCCGATGTCGATCTTTTCCGTTCGCGCCGATTCCCCCGAATCGCGCGATCTCGACATGGGTGCCGACACTGACATTCTGGCCGTTTCGCGCGGCGGACAACTGGCCATCTCGCTGCATCGGCATCCGATCGGCTACGTGCGCGAGAGCGGCACGCTGGCGCAGGTCCCGATCGCCGGCGGCGCGCCGCGCGAGATTCTCGACGACGTCGAGTATGCCGATTGGTCGCCCGACGGACGGCTCGCCGTCGTCCGCACCGTAAACGGCCGCTGCCGGTTGGAGTTCCCGATCGGCACGGTCCTTTACGACACGGTGGGATGGATCAGCCATCCGCGTTTTAATCCGGCCGGCGACACGATCGGGCTTCTCGATCATCCATTCTTCAACGACGACCGCGGCTCCGTCGTTCTGGTCACGCTCGCGGACAAAGGGCACAAGGCGCTGACGAAAGAGTCGCAGAGCATCGAAGGTCTGGCCTGGACCGCAGCCGGTAACGAGATCGTCTTCTCATCCGAGGACGGTAATACGTCGCGCTCCGTTCGCGCGGTGACGCTGCGCGGCAAAGAACGGCTGATCGCTGCGAGCGCCGGCCCGCTCTGGCTGCACGACGTCGCGCCGGACGGACGCATTCTTGTCACACGCGAGATCGTTCGCGCCGGAATCGTGGCCATTCGCGGAAACGACAAGCCGGTCGATCTCTCGTGGTTCGACTACTCCGTCGTGCGCGATCTTTCCGCGGATGGAAAGACGATCGTCTTCTCGGAATCGGGCGAAGCAGGTGGCGCGATCTTCGGCGTGTACATCCGCGGCATCGACGGCTCCCCCGCCATCCGCCTCGGCGACGGAACCTCCGAGGCGTTGTCGCCGGACGGAGAGTGGGTGCTGTCGATACCGCGCAACCGCAATCCCGCCCAGATCGTCATGCTGCCGACCGGCGCCGGCCAGCCGCGCCAAATCACGAGAGACCGCATCAATCACCGCAACGCGCGCTGGATGCCCGACGGCAAGCAGGTTTTCTTTCAGGGTAACGAAGAAGGAAAACCGCCCAAACTCTGGATTCAAGCGCTCGATGGAAGCGCCCCGCGCGCCATCACCCCCGAAAACGTCAGCGGCACGCAAGTCACGCCCGACGGGCGTTACGTACTCGGCCGCGCGACCGATCACAAGTTCTATCTCTATCCGATCGCAGGCGGCGCTCCCCTTCCCGTCCCCGCACTCAAGACCGGCGACGTCCCCACGCACTTCAGCGCCGACGGCCGCTCACTATTCGTGGCCACGTTCGGCAAAATCCCGGCGATGCTCTACAAGATCGATCTGGCATCCGGCACGCGAACCCTCTGGCGCGAAGCAATGCCCGCCGACCCCTCCGGCCTGATCAACGTCGGCCCGATCCTCGTTACGCCGGATGGCGCAACGACTGTCTACAGCTACACGCGATTGCTGTCGGATTTGTATGTAATCGGCCGCTAGTCCGCATTTCTCAGAACCAATGAACCACAGAGACACAGAGATCACCGAGTTGCAGTGATGCTCTCTGTGCTCTCTGTGTCTCTGTGGTGCGGTTCTCGCTCGATGGACGCCAGCTACCGGTTAAGGATTTCGTCCGTCCCGAGCACAGTCGCGTACTCCCCAGCCAGATTCGCAAGTGACATCGCGTGAACCTCCTCCGCGGTTCGCCAACGTCCCGCGAAATCGGGGCGGCCGAACGTGGCGGTGGCGTCGGATGCGACGAACGTTTGGAAGCCGAGGTTGCCGGACATCCGGGCCGTGGCCTCGACGGAGTTGTTCGTGATCACGCCGGCGATCACGACCTGCACGACCCCGCGTGATCGCAGCATTTCCTCAAGGCGCGTTCCGATGAACGCGCTGTTGGTCGATTTCTCGATGACCGGCTCGCCGTCGATCGGCGTCACTTCTTTCTTGAATGCGAAGAGCGGCTGGCCTGGACGATACGTCGAATTCGGATCGGTCGATGCGTGACGAATGTGGAAGATGGGCCAACGCCGCTCACGCCAATGCGCCAGCAGTGCCGCCATCTTCTCCTCGGCGTCAGGATTGTTCCGATCGTTGCCCCAGCTCGGGTCGTCGATCGCGTATTGCACGTCGATGAGGATCAGTGCAGGTTCGCCCACGCACGGGAGACTATCAGCGCATCGATGCGCGGAGGTCCTCGAAATGTGCGGCGCGGATTGGGCTCGTGCCCGCCGTCAGCGTTGGATCGATGTGCGTCAGGGTTGGAAGATGGAGCGCGGCGCGGGCCTGGTCGATGGCCGTGCGAAGCTCGGTAATGTGAGTGACGCGAACGAGATCCGGAGTCGGTTCCGCCCAACTCATTGCGCCGAGGCCGGCCAGCGCGCGGACGGCGTTGGCAGCATCGCGCAGCTCGGTGACATGAACACGTTTCACCGCCGTCACGCCCGCCTGGATCGTGCCATCAGTGAAAGCGTAGGTCAGCGCAAGATCGGTCAAGCTGTACTCGGAGGCCGTGCCATTCGCGGCCTTGGCACGGACGCGGTAAAGAAGCGCCGATGATGCAGGCGCGCCCAGATCCGTGAATGCAGCGCTGGCGGATGTTCCTGCCGCAATCCATCCTGCGCCGTTGTTGCGCTCGATCTCGTAGTGATCCGTATTGAGCGTGGCATACCAGGAAAGCTGGACTGGCCCGCCGAAGCTGATGGCATTGAGATGCGGCGGCGGTCCGAATGGCGGCACGATGACGACCTGCTGGATCGACTGGATCGCCGGCACGAAGCGCGAGTCGCCGCTGTACTCGGCAGTGAAGGTGTACGTCGCCGGCGCGAGATCATCGATGGTCGCGGCGATCGAATTCCCTCCGTTGAGATTGATGCTGTTCAACACCGTCGTGCCGCGCTTGAGCGTCAGCGTTCCGGTGGCCGCAGCGGCGGGGGGAGAAACCACGGTCCCGGTAACCGTGAACGGTGCGCCCTGCGCGGCAGGGTTCGCGGTCGATGTGAGATTGAGCGTGATCCGGCCGCAGGTGTTCAGATA
>DATLVW010000298.1:0-2377 GCA_035577085.1 Thermoanaerobaculia bacterium | reverse complement strand
TCGCAGCTCGGCCAGATCGAAGAGGTATCGAACGCATCAAGCTCGATGCGCGACATCGCGCGCCAAAACAACGAGCTGGCCGAGGAGCTGTCGGAAACCGTGCGGACCCTGGCGCGCAGCGGCGAACGCTTCGAGAAGATCGTCGGCGGGCAGCGAACGAGAGCCTGAGTCGGCGCGAGGGGTCAGACCCAAAGTGAAAGTGACCGAAATTGGCCGAACCCTTGTCCATTTCCGTTTTCCAGCACTTCCACTTCGGGTCTGACCCCCAACGTCACCTGAACTCCAGGTTGAGGCGGCAAAGCTTCCCGAATTGACGGGGAAGGGGTCAGACCCAAAGTGAAAGTGACCGAAATTAGCTGAACGCCTGCCATTTCCGTTTTCTGGCACTTCCACTTCGGGTCTGCCCCCTTCTACGGGTAGTAGCCGCTGGTGGCGCGCACGATCACCGGTTTGCCTGGGACTTCCACGTTGATGCGGCGAAGGTTCCGGCGCGGAGCGATGCTCGGGGAGACGTAGGTGAGCAGGTACTGTCCGCGCGTGTCGTCGCGGATCTGCGAGAAGAGGCGCGGCAGATCCTTCTTGCCAGCGAACCGAAAGTACGCGCCGCCGGTCGACTCGGTGAGGTTCTTGATGCCGGTCTCGTCGAAGGACATGTCCAGTCCGCGCGCTCCGGTATAGATCTGGACGAAATAGACGGGCACTCCAACCTCGCGCGCGTACTTCAGGTCGTCTCGCAGCGAGGCGGTGCCGGAGTTGTTGATGCCGTCCGTGAAAACGACCAGCGCTCGCTTGCCGCCCACGCCGCGGAACTGCTGCAGCGAGTAGAGCACCGCATCCCAGATCGCTGTGCCGCCCGCGGCATGCAGATCGTAGATCGCGTTCGTGAGCTGCTTGCGATTGTTCGTCAGCGGCTGCACCAGATGAGGCTCTGCATCGAAGGCGGTGACGAACGTCTGATCCGCCGCGCCCAGCGAATGCACCACGAACTCATTGGCGTAGTCCATCACATCGTTCATCACCACCTGCATGCTGGCCGACGTATCGAGGGCGATGCCGATCGAGATCGGATCGCCGCTTCCGCTCTGAAGCTGCGGCGTGACCGCGCGCCCGTCTTCTTTGACGACGAAGTCCGAGGCCTTCAGCCCGTCGACATAATGACCGCTGCGGTCCTGCACGATGGCGTAGACCTGCACGGCATCGACGCGTACCTGCTCCGCGGCGCCGCCGGCATTGATCATCTTCACGTCCTCGGCGGTGCTGCCGTCGCTCGCATGCGCGACCACGCGGATGAAGCCAGACGCGGACGGCGATGGCAGCACGAGCTCATGACGGTACGGCGCGGCAGTCAGCGTGGCGATCTTCGTCTCGTTCCAATAGAGATCGACGCCATCGAGCGTGGTGCCGGCCGGAATCCGTGCGGTCGCTTCGACGGCCGTGCGCGATTGCACGGTGTCGCCGGCGGGTGCGACGATGCTGATGCCAAGCGCGCCGGCGGTGTCATTGAGCGTCACGCGCTCCTCGCCGAGTTTGCGTTCCTGGGCGTCGAATGCGACCGCGCGAACGACGCGGACATGAGGCGCCATCCCGAGATCAACTTTGGTGCGAAACGGTTGACGAGTCAGTTCGGCCACCCGCGCGTCATCGAGGTACACATCGACCCGTGCGGCGTCGGCGGAGGTGGCGACTCCGAAGGTGACGCTTCCCACCATCATTTCTTTGTGCGGATAGAGCAGATGAACGTTTCCAGCCGCGACGCCTGCAAGCGTCTCCGACACCGGCTCCGAGCCGAGCGTCTCGAGATGGCGGCGTGCCGCCTCGGCCAGCATCGACGGCTTCGGTGCCAGCGCGAACGATTTCTGGTACGCATCGATGGCTTGCTTCGTTGCGCGGTTCTGCCGGTACGTGTGCGCGAGCAGCATCCAGGCTCGGGCGGCGATCTCGTTGGTGACCGGATGCTCCGTGATCTCTTCCAGCGACCGCACGGCCTTCTGCGAGGGAAGGTCGATGGCCGCCAGTCCGATCTGCGCCCTCTGCATCGTTTCTATGTCGTTGCTCTTTTGGGCCGTCGCGTAGCCGAGCTGGAAAGCATCCTTTGCCGCGGTGACGGCCCCGGCATCGAGTAGCGCACCCGCACGGAGCACTTGCGCCGGCCCGACGTTTCCCTCCTGAAAGGCCTTGGCGGCGCGGACGAAGGTGGCACTCTGCTGACGCAACGAGTTCAGTGCGCCCGCGAAAAGCGCCTGATCGGCAAAGGCGGCCTTCAGTTCCGCAACAAAACCACCCCACGGGTCGAGCACGATCAACTGCCGTCTCCCCGCGTATACATGCTGGAGCTCGGGATAGCGCTCCATGATGCCGGCGTCTGCCTCTGCTAGCA
>DATLVW010000297.1:0-10106 GCA_035577085.1 Thermoanaerobaculia bacterium | reverse complement strand
GTGATCGTTCCGCCGGCGTGAACGTTGAAGTTGCGGTGGATGGGGCTGTCGATCGCGGCGTGCGCGGCGGAGATCGACGCCAGCCCGAGCACAGCCGCGATCGCTGCAGTGCGAATGCGCGTCATGGTGTTGCCTCCTGTGACTACTAACTACGCCGCCCGAGGCGAAAGGTTAGCAGGGGGTTCGCGTGCAACGTCATGTGTTCTTTAGCAGAGACGGACAGACGTGATGCTCTGGATCCCACCAGAGAACCTGAAGCACAGCGCCTTGACGAAAGCCCCAAATCCTCTCAGTTCCGGTCAGGTGCAAGGAGATCACTTCGTCTACGTCGAAAAGATTGAGCGACGAAAGGTGATTCTGAGCTTCGTTACTGATTCGGGAAACGGACACCGAGTGGTTGCGCTTCTTCGCGGTCACGAGGATGTCGTTCCAGGTCATCGATTCGAAGTTGGCCAGCTTCGCGCGAATCTCTAGCAGCTTTGATGGGACAATATCGCGCCACCCGTGCGGACTGACGAGCTTCAGTCTCGCGACTCGCCATGAAGGTGAAAGGTGATTGGTACTCGGGTCCGCAGCGACAATCGGAATGTTCCCTAACCTTGGCTGCATCCCGATAAGCGGCCGTTTCGCAATGTTCGGTTGCGAAGCCGCTTTAGGACGTTTGTCTCGATTTGCCAAAGCTGTCTACACTCGAGAGAGGCTGCCGTAGTACTCCGCCATGGCCGCAGGAGTGATCTCGCTGTCTCCGCGTTCCGTGGGAGCGAGACCGCGCCGCGCATCTCGCCACGGAAGCTCGGCGTGAGTCAGATCGCTCAGCCACTGAGTGCTCTTGTCCCCGTAGAATTCGAGGACGGCGTCGACCGTCTCACGCTGAAGTGCGGAGAGGTTCTCGGGATTGCCTCGTGGCCATTCCTTGAGATCAAACATGCCCCGATGAACCGCGTAGAGATGCGGCAGCACCGGACCATTGATCCACGCCTCGATTCGGTCATGAAACAATGGTTTGTCATCCCACACGAGTGACCAGGCCTGCGAGTAGTAAACCAGCTTTTGCAGCTTCATCGCGGTCATCCGTCCTTGCTTCTTCAGGATGTAGTTTGCGATGTCGTGTGCGTTGGCCATGGCCTGAGTCCTCTCGCCGCAGTCCGGCGTTGCTTGTCAAACCAGGATTCTCCCACGGCTATGCCGAGGCGAGGTAAATGTCTACGTGCCGTGGAATCGCAGGCGCGTTGAAAGCCAGCGTAAACCGGGTCCTATTTCAGCCGCTCACGCTTGATCGCGACCGGCGAGACCTGGCCGGAGATGTTGAACCATCCTTCCTCGGTCTTGATCCAGACGTCGCTGTAGCGGAGCTCGGCGACGACACGCTCTCCCGCCTCTCCGTAGCGTTGGACGATCCGGCCGGTAAGGATGGCGGTGCTGCCATGCGCGTGGATCTGGACGTCGCTCGTCTCGTAGGGCTCGATGTAGGTTCCCTGCTTCTTCATCAACGCGATCAGCTCTACTTTGGTCTGCAGCTCGCCGGTGCTCGTGATCCGAACGTAGTCGTCAGAGAGATGGGTCCGGAACCACTCTGCGTCCGCCATGTAGGTGGCGACGGCCATCTCGCGGTCGAGCCGTCGTAGTGCCTGTTCATCGCTGGCGAAATTGGCGGCAACGGCGGAGAAGGCGAGGAAACCAAGGGCGGCTGTGATCAGGGCGCGTTTCATGGGGTCATTCTGGCACGGGTACACTCTGCGGATGATTAGCGCTGTTGCCGCCACTCTCGTTCTCTCGATCTTTCCTGCGAACGCTCCACCGCCCCGTTTTCTCGCCCTCGGCGATTCCTACACCATCGGCGAAAGCGTAGCGGAGGCGGATCGTTGGCCGAATCAACTGGTGCGCGCGCTTCGCGCAGGAAAGACGATCGTTGCTGATCCGGAGATCATCGCCAAAACCGGATGGACGACGGACGAGTTGTGGGCTGCGATTGACGCCGCCAAGCCGCACGGGCCGTATTCGCTTGTGACGTTGCTCATCGGCGTCAACAACCAGTACCGCGGCCGTGATGCGGAGCAGTATCGAAAAGAGTTTGTTGCGTTGCTGCACCGCGCCATCGGTTTCGCTGGTGGAGACGCCAAACGCGTGATCGTCGTCTCAATCCCCGATTGGGGCGCCACGCCGTTCGCCGAGGGGCGGGACCGAGCGAAGATCGGCGCGGAGATCGATCACTTCAATGCCATCGCGCGGGAAGAGGCTGTGCGGACCGGTGCGCATTTCGCGGACGTCACGCCAGTCTCTCGCCATGCATCAACCGACCCGACGCTTGTCGCGCCCGACGGCCTGCATCCCAGCGCGAAGATGTACGCGCAATGGGTCGCGGTGATCGAGCCGGAGGCGCGGCTGGCGCTGGCCCGCTAGTCGCGACCGCTGTACCAATGCTTCGTTTGACGCGCCCACTTCGTGGCGCCGTAGCGGGGAGCGAAGTAAGTCGAACGCAGACGATGCAAGCTTCGAGGTCGCGGGGTCAGGGCACCCCCATCGGGTTCCGCTGATTGCTGTTGCGAGCGCTTCGGGCACGCGCGCGTCGTCGGGGTACTCCTTCGCCCACGTAATCGCTCCTCGCAGCACGAACGACGCGCCGCTGATGCGCAGATCCTTCTCCTCGGCCGCGAACGCATCGCGCATCGCTCGGGCCTGGGCGAACTTCGGCACGTGAAGGGCAGCGCGTCTGGCGACATACCGCGGATAAATGATCTCGCCATGCGAAAGGCCACCGACGCACCACCAGTTCGCGTGGTCGGACCCGTGAATGAGCTCCGTCAATGGAAGCCAGGAGCTCACTCGCCCTTGATAAGACGCGACAAATGGCGAGAGGCCCGGCGCGTGTAGAAGTAGATCAAGTGCTTCGATGCGACGCCGCGAGGGAGCCGCGGCGGCGAAACGATTCAATGGCTCTTTGATGGCGACGTCGAAGTGAGCATGCATTTCCGGAACAAGCGACAAGGCAACCTCGGTACGGCCCAACACGATCGCGCGCGTGAACGCCGCGGCAATGAGTTGCGCCCGGATCGAGTTCGGCAGTTTCGGCGCCCGGGCCGCGTCGATGAGCGACGCCAGTGGCAGAGCTTGATTGAAAACGACTGCAGAATCATCATCGAAGAGCGTCTCGTATGGCGGATCAGCCAGGCCTTCGAGGTCGGTTCCCGCCGGCAGACGCGCCGCGTCATTCACGAATTCGTCAATCGAGGCTGCCAGCGGCATGCGCAGCTCGCAAAAGAGATTGCGCGCCGAAGCACCGAGTGCCTCGGCCGGCAGCGAAAGGAGGCGGTCAAGATCTCCTTTGGCGCTGTCTGTCTCGCCTCGATCGAGAAGAAGACGGGCACGGTGATAAGCGGCCATCGGAAACGCGGGCGAGGAGGGCTCGACCTTCGCTGCCGCCTCGAGGAGGTCGTCGACATGAGCGTCCGCTTTGGTCGCATTCGCGATCGACGCGACGAGCCACGGCAGTGTGTGCTTCGACTGCCATCGCTCAACCGCATGCGCGAATGCTTTCGCGTCCTGTAACGGAGCATGCTCGCCCTTGCTCCAGACCGAGAAGGTTTGATCCAATCGGTCATCTCGTCGGACGCATTCGGGGATTTGTCGAAGATCGATACGAAGTCGGTCAGATCATGCTGCGTGATGTGCCCACCCATGATCGCTCGCGCGAGTTTCGCTCGCTGCTCTTCCGGCGCAAGGTGAAGTTGAACGTAGTCCTCGAGCTCCGACGCCGCGTGGTGCAGTTCGCGCATATCCTCGTCTGCGAGGATTGCACGCAGCTCCTGGTCCGCCCCCTTCAACGGAACGCGATCGAAGCCGTCGAAGTTGCCATCACGCCTTTTCGGATGAGTGCACGGGCCGCGACGAGCCGAGCGATGCGCCGCCAGGGCGAAGCCTTTTCACGGCTGATCACGAGAAAGAGGTCGTGGGCGCGATCGAACTCCGCTGCGTAAAACGCCGCAGCGGCAATCTGGTAGCTTCGATCGTGCTGAAACGTAACCGGCAGTGAGGTCGCCGCCGGTCCGGGTGGCGTGCTTCGGCTCTGGCAGTTGGAAAAAACAGCGTTCTGAGCTTCGACCCAACTGCGTACGCCGGGATGTTTGATGCCGAATTCCGCGATGCGCGACCGGAGTGTCGCCGCCGCTGTCAGGAACGCATCGTCCGTGCAGTTCACGACGCTGAAAAACATTTCTTCGGTCCGATAGTTGGACGGCCGGCTGGTCGAGGCGATGACGGAGTCGCGCACCGCAACCCATTCGCCAACGCCATCCCGGTTAGGATCTTGTTCGGTAACCCTCGGTTCTCCGAGCCGTTGACGGTAGTACGCGCGCACCGCCTTTTGCTCGATCTCCGATAGCGGTTTGCCTGCTAGATAACGCCATGCCACAACGAGATGCGAGTGGGCAAAGGTCGGCATGAGGATGCCGAGGCGGCCAGCGACATAAGCAGAAATCGGCGCATCTGGCCGCTTGGCGAAGACGAAGGCAGGACCTTCACTGAAGCTGCAACTATCCGTGGGCCATGCAATCAGTGTCGCGAAGGCGGTAAACAACAGCGCGCAGCGAGTCGCTTTCATCGGTTCGCCCTCTCGGTGGCCAGCCGCCAGTCCGGTTCCGACCATCGGCGCGAGCTGAAAACATAGATTCGGCGACGTCCGGGAATGCGCGGTGGCATCTCATCGAGAGAAATGCCGGCGCTGGCTCGACACACCGGCTCGGGAAAATCCTCGCCCCGGCCAAGGCGTGTACGTACGAGATGATCGTCGCCGCCCATCTGGAAGAGCATCGGAATGGCGTCCTCGATCGGAAGTCCGCTCATCCACCGATCGTCACTGCACCACGACGCCAGAGCGGTGATGGTGACGTGAGGAATCGTGCGATGAAGGTCGGCGATGAGCGCACGATAGAAACGCCGCTCCGATAACGTCGCGTCGAAGTCGATTTGCACGGTAGCGCTGCGAAGGCTCGTGATTGCGTCGACGGCTGCGCTTCGTTGCGTCTCATCGAGCGACGGATGGCTGGTCTCGATGCGGATCACAGGAATCGCGCGTACAGACTTGTCGATGAGCAGTGGCTGCATTCGGGGACGCACTTCGATCGTCGCGCCGCGCAGAGTGATCGTTTGAGCGAGATATGCGACTTCGCCGCGGACAAATCGGAGATCTTCACGCCGCTCCCATGCCCACGGAATCACGCGGCGCGGTTCCGCGCGGCAAGAGGCCAGCATGAGGAGAATCGCGGCTGGAAGTTCGAGCCGCTGCAACCACGCGCTCCGGGTCATGTCATTTTGCGGCAGGCGGAGGCTGCGGTGCAGGGCCGTTGATCACGATGGCGTCGATCGTCGTTTTCGCGGTCGGCGTTCCCTGCGCCATCCCTGATTCGCCGAATGCGAAGAGCAGTCCGTCGACGCGGCGGAAGTCGTTGTAGTCGACGACGAAGTCCATGCCGCCCGTCTTCCCGGTCGATCGGACGATGTGCCATGACTTCGGATCGATATCCATCCCGACCGTAAGCGAGGCTGAGACTGGAACCTCGATGACGCGGAAGCCGTCGCGCATGCCGCCGTCGTGCAGTGAAGAGCGTTTCTCGACCAGGAGCAGCGGCAACGCCAGCCGCGCGGCCTGCAACTTCATTGCATCCAGGCCCGGGCCGGTGACGTCTTTGCCATTGTTCGTCCCATGGTCGCCGTCGACGACGCGCAGCTCGGTTCTCGTGGGATAGACGATCTCGATGCGCAGCTTGTCCGGCCTCTGCCAGGAGCGCGTCGTCGCGCCGTTCCCGCTGCCCATCGCCGGTATGACCGTGCCTGTCTCCCGGATCGTCGTCACCTTCTGCCATGCGACGGCGCCGCCGTACTCCTTCAGAACGCTCGCAACGACATCGTCGAGCGACTGCGCAAAAGCGGCCGGAGTGGCCAGAAAGAGAGAGAGGACGACGATCTGCCTGAGCGCTGATTTCATGATCCGAATTGTGGCATGCATCGACGCTTTCCGCTCACGATGACGGTGCCAGTAGCCTTTGGCAACCAGCGCTCCCGGCCGTGCCGGGCGTTGACTCGCTGCACGCCGATGTATACGGTCGCGCCCCATGACCATCGAAGCCCCCGAAAAACCGCGCGATTTCATCCGCGAGATCGTCGAGGACGACCTCGCTGCCGGCAGGACCCAGCGCGTCATCACCCGCTTTCCGCCCGAGCCGAACGGCTACCTCCACATCGGTCACGCCAAGTCGATCTGCCTGAACTTCGGCATCGCCAACGAGTACAACGGCCAGTGCAATCTCCGGTTCGACGACACGAATCCGACGAAGGAAGAGGTGGAGTTCACCGAGTCGATCAAACGCGATGTGGCGTGGCTCGGCTTTTCGTGGGGCGAAAAGCTCCTTCACGCCTCGGATTACTTCGCGCAGCTTTACGCCTGGGGGGAAGAGCTGATCAACGCGGGCAAGGCCTACGTCGACAGCGCGAGCGCCGATGAGATGCGGGCCATGCGCGGCACGCTCACGGAGCCGGGCGTCGATTCGCCGCATCGATCACGTTCCATCGAAGAGAACCTCGACCTTTTTCGCCGCATGCGAGCCGGGGAGTTTCCCGACGGCGCGCAAGTGCTACGCGCGAAGATCGACATGGCCTCGCCGAACATCAACATGCGCGATCCGGTGCTCTATCGGATCCGCCACAAAACCCATGACCGAACCGGTGACACCTGGCCGATCTATCCGATGTACGACTACGCACATCCGCTCTCCGATGCCATCGAGGGCATCACACACTCGCTTTGCACCCTCGAGTACGAAGATCACCGCCCGCTGTACGACTGGCTGATCGAAAACGTGTCCGTGCCGTCGCGGCCGCGGCAATACGAGTTTGCGCGGCTGAACCTCAACTACACCGTCATGTCGAAGCGCAAGCTGCTCATGCTCGTCAGCGAGAACCACGTGCACGGCTGGGACGATCCGCGCATGCCGACCATCGCCGGCTTGCGGCGCCGCGGCTACACGCCGGGATCGATCCGCAACTTCTGCGAGCGCGTCGGCGTGGCCAAACGGGAGAACGTCATCGACGCAGGTCTGCTCGAGTTCTCCATTCGCGAGGATTTGAATCGCATTGCTCCGCGGGTGATGGGTGTTCTCGACCCGCTTCGCGTCGTCATCGACAACTATCCGGCAGACGATACGGAATGGTTCGAGACGCCGAACCACGTCGACGATCCGTCGCTGGGAACGAGAAAGGTTCCGTTCGCGAAGACGATCTTCATCGAGCGCGAAGACTTTCTCGAAGATCCGCCCAAGAAGTTCTTCAGGCTCGCTCCCGGCCGCGAAGTGCGGCTGCGATCGGCCTACTTCATCACCTGTTCGAGCGTCGTGAAGGACGATGCCGGCAACATCGTCGAGCTGCACGCGACGTACGATCCGGCCACGCGCGGCGGCGATTCACCCGACGGCAGAAAGCCGAAGGCGACGCTGCACTGGGTGGCTGCCGATCACGCCATCGACTGCGAAGTGCGGCTGTACGACCGGCTGTTCAAATCCGAAAACCCGGAGGAGAGCGGCAATTTCCTCGATGATCTGAATCCGCAATCGCTTCAGGTGGTGCAGGCCGCGAAGCTCGAGCCGTCGATCCGCGGGGCGCAACCGCTTTCCACCTTCCAGTTCGAGCGGCTCGGCTATTTCTGTGTTGATTCCGACTCGACGCGGGACCGGCTGGTCTTCAACCGCACGGTGACACTCAAGGATGCTTGGGCGAAGGTAGCGAAGTAGGTTTTGCCTTTCGCTGTTATTCTTGCGCTGGTCCAAGACGTCTATCTTGTGAAGGGGAACCTGCGCATGGCTGTCTGCTGGCGATGTCCGCTCTGCAGTGAGGTGAGCTGCGAAGATGACGTGAATGCCACCGGCAACCCTGTGGCGTGCGATCATTGCGAACGGCCATTCCCGCCACAGGAGACGCTCTGCTCGGTCTGCGACGCCCCCAATCCATGGCAGCGCCGCGACACGCTGCACTTCCTTTGCCGCGAGTGCGGCACGACGCAGACCTACTTCTCGCACCTGCCCATCGCGGGTTGACTGATTCAGCGCGTCGAACGCCGTCGAGTGGAACCGGGCTGAGGGTCGGGCGAGTCGATCGTTCGCAGGTAGAGCCGCGGCGCCATGAGCTGAGGATCATCCTCGCCGATGCTGTAAAGAAGGTACGCATTGCGCGAAGACGCGGTCATCGTCAAGGGGAGCGAGACGCTCTGATGCAGGTTGATCAGAGAGGTCACATGCGGTTTCGGCTCAGGTTCGATGCGTGTCCAGTACAGGCGGCCACTCGTGTCATTGTCCGGCTCGACAAAATAGAGACCGCTGTGAACGACCGCCACGGGTTGAAGAGCAAAGGACGTCTCACTGGTCATGATCTTGACGCCGCCATTGAGCGCCGGAGTGTCCAGTACGACGCCTCCAGCCGTAATCCGTTGCGCGAACATCGACTTGTCGCTCGAATAGACGAAGACGGATCTGCCGTCCGCTGCCGCCAGCGAAAGTGCTGACGTGATGGGGACAGAATCAGTCAGAGACGCTTGCAGGACAAGGGTGCCATCCGCGCTCGTGCGTGCGAATACGTCGTTTTCGGTGGAGACGCACGGATCAAAGAAACAAAGAGGACTGGCCAGGTGCCATGTGACGCTGCACGCATTTGCGGCGCACGAAACGGCCGGGCTATCCACGTGAACGCTAGTGTTAACCACCTGTCGAGAGAGGGTCACCGTGCCATCCCAAGAGATACCGGAGAGCGTCACCGCATAGCCTCCCGCAGTCACAACGACGTATGCCTGACCGCTCCAGCCGATTGCCATGGCATCGGTAGGCACTCCGTAGGGAGTGATGACGATGGGCGCAGGATCCAACACACCCTCGAGAGTCACGCGCCGTGCGACGAGGTGAGATTGGGTATCGACGTAGGCGACGAGAAAGTCCATGCCATTCGATGCCGTGGCTGTGGTCGTTTGCGCATTCGCGGCGCCGAGGTCGATTGGGGAGCCGAGCTGTCCATCGGCGGCGATGAATGCGGCGCGGACGACCGCCTGATCGAATCCCGAGCTCTCCCGCCACGTGACCAGAGACAGCGTTCCGTTTGAAGCAATGGAGCCGCTGGCCTGCTCGGCCGCCGAGCTGGCGATGGCCGCGCGACGCCGGGCCGAAGGTTCCGCATCGATCTGCGGCAGTGACTTGAAAATGGCTGCAGTCGTGCGCCAATTCGTATCGTCGCCGTCACTGTCGCCGGTGATGATGATTGTGTCGCGCCCGTTCCATGCGCTCGCGAACGCGGTACCGTAGCGGGCGGGCTGCGAGGGAGCGATCGTGACCGGCGTGGTGTCGATCGGCGTGCCCGATGCGTCGACGCGCGCTCCGACGATGTCGTGGCCCGTTACCCTGGTTGCGGTCGAGAGCGTGCGTGGCCACACCAGGTTGTATTCGGTGCCGGACCAGGTGGCGATGATCGATCCGGCGGATTGAGTGTCGAGCGTGCGCAGTGCGCTGGCGTTGCCGTCAGCGTCGACGAACATGCAGCGCACCGGGCCATTTGTTGCCATGGAAATGAGGAATGAAGATCCATTGGCCGACGCAGTGACGTGTCCGAGGAAAAGCGAATCTGCAAGAGGAATTGGCTTTGAAAGGAGAGAATCACCGTTCGCATTGAGGATGACGAACGCGCCTTGTCCCGGCTTGTCCGGGCCGGCGGGATAGGCGATCAGATATCGATCGCCATTGGAGGCCACGGAGAACGAGCCGAAGCCGGCGTTCGGAACTTCGCGTTCGGGGCCCAACGGAGTGCCGTCCGCAGCGAGCAGCCGGAAGCGGTTCCGCGCCGTGGGAAGGAAAACGGTACTCCCGTTCGTCGCCAGCCAGGCGGCCATGGCGGAGTTGCTGATCACTACGGGTTGAATATCGATCGGTCGTCCGTCCGTTGAGAAGCGCCGCACCACGACTGACGTGCCCGTGGGGTAGGCCACGAGAAATGCGCCTCCCACGAAAATGACGTCGGGGTAGCCGAGCGTGGCAGTAGTGCCCGACGCGATCAGGATGCTGGGCCGGTCGAGTAGCTGGCCG
>DATLVW010000296.1:0-7906 GCA_035577085.1 Thermoanaerobaculia bacterium | reverse complement strand
GGGCGCTACCTCGGTCTGGAACTGATTTACGCGCGCCCAAACCGGCAGGACGCCTTCCTCACGTACCGCGAGCCGTCCATCGGCAGATTCGATATTCCGGTCCAGGTCACCGCATTCCAGAGCGACGATTCCCGGCCGCATACGCACATCGTCGAGCGCGGCGGGTTCGTCGAGGCCTCACGAATCACGGGCAATCAGACGCGTTGGTCGCTGCGCTACGAATACCGCATTGCGGAATGCAAATCGGGTGACCTTTGCGCGCGGGCGCAGAGCGTCCTTCTTCCGGGTCTCGACCGCAACGCGACCAACGTTGCCATCTCCAGCGTCACGCCGGCATTTTTCTGGGACAGGCGCGATGATTCGCTCAATCCTCACCGCGGATTCTTCACTACGGAATCGGTCGAGTACGCGTTCCCGCTCGTCGCTGCGAACGCGCGTTTCCTGAAAGAGTTCACGCAGACGTCGTGGTATCTGCCGGTCACCGAACGCAGCACGTTTGCGATGTCGGGACGCATTGGCCTGATCCAGGACCTCGGGTTGGGCATGCAGGTCGATCCCGATACCGGGAACCTGATTCCGACCAGCGGCGTACCGCTGTCGGAGCGCTTCACTTCCGGTGGCGATTCATCGAACCGCGCCTACGCACTCGATTCCCTCGGCACAGCGTGTCCGACGCAGGCCTCGATCGACGCCGGTTGCCGCCCGACGCTCATCGATATCATCGATCTAAATGGCCACCACACCACCGCGCCGCTGGGTGGCCGCGCGCTCCTCATTCTCAACGCGGAGTACCGCTTCCCGATCGCAGGCTCTTTCGGCGGCCAGCTCTTCGCCGACGCCGGCAATACGTTCTCCGACACCAACATCCGCTTCGGCGATCTGAAATACGGCGTCGGCACCGGATTGCGCTACGTATCGCCAGTCGGCCCAATCCGCTTCGATTTCGGCTACAAGCTCAAACGCCAGATCCTCTTCTACAACGAGAAAGGCCAAGCGGTGTTCGAGAAGCCGTTCGCGTACTTCATTACGTTGGGGTACGCGTTCTGAGGTTCGGGGAGTCGCGGGATTCTCGGGCTTGCGAGGTCGCAGGGCAGCGAAGCTGGTAGCCCCATCCGCTCGTTGCCGATCGCACCAAGTTCTCTGAGGCTTCAGGTCCACTCGGAGTGTGGTTGGACGCGAACGATGTGCTTCGGAAGGGCCCAGTCCGCTACACTGTCAAGCGATGCTTACTTCCGTCGACGAGTTCCGAGCTGCCGTAGCCCGTTACTACGACACCGCTCATAGGCCTTACCGCGAGATCTCGATCAGCGAGGTCACTGTACTAACAACTGCCGACGAAGAGTTGATTACGCTGCCAGCCGAGGAAGTTCTTCGCGAAAGCCATCGACTTCTAATACTTGGCGGCCCAGGTTCAGGGAAAACTACGCTTTTAGATCGACACGCGTACGACCTCGCAAACTCAGGCTCGGTAGCACCGATCTTCGCTCCCTTGCGAAGATACGTAACAACGCTCCGCGATCTTCTAGAGGCGCAGGTCAACCGCTTTGCCAATCTCACTCTTCCGGAGCTTGCGATGCCTCCCGGGAAGGACGTCGCGATCTTGCTCGACGGTCTCGACGAGGTAGCTCCACCCCTTCGTAATCGCGCGATTCAGGATATCCAGGAAATTGACCGGCAATGGTCGGAAGCGCAAATCATAATTACGACACGTTCGGGCTACAACGTAGTTGATCTTGCTGGAAAATGGCGGACAGCAGAGCTCCTGCCGCTCACCGACGAGCAGGTTCGGGTGGCTCTCTCTCGATTCTCCCCAGCGGTCGCGAAGGAGATTTTCGCTTCCCGGCGTCTGCTTGCGATGGCGCGAAGGCCGCTGTTCCTTCACACGATTTTGGCGGAAGCAGAACAGCCCGGCGACGTTCGTCAGTATGTCATCGACGCGGCAACGCAGTACTTTGTGTGGCGTGGTCACTCGAAATCACTACTACCAGCGGATGTACCCGTGGAGGCCGTCGGCCGTGGCTTGGAGCTACTCGCTATCGAGTTTGTTCGCAGGCGAGTCACGTGGCTCGACGTAGAGACGGCATCGGCGTTGTTGGCGATGGATCCCGCGCTGGAAACTGCGGGAATTGTGCAGGCAGTCTTTGACACTGACGTCATCGAGAACGATGGAGAGCGCCTTAGGTTTTCACACTTGTCGTACACCGAGGCGTATGCCGCGAAATACCTGCGGTCTAGCATTCGTACCACGGTTTCCGTCCTCGATCTACGAGCAGTTCTTGATTCTCCGTCTGCTGACCGTATTCTTGCCGACTTATTTAAGCTGCTCTCTTTCGAGGAACGATCTCGATTCATTTCACAGTGCACTACTGCAACTTTGGCGAGTTTGATGCGCTTCGTGCCGGAGGAGATGGCCGCTCTGGTCCACGATGAGCGAACACGAATACAGCCAACACATGTTGTCGTCGAAGCACTGAAGGCCGCCGATCGCGCTGAATACAGGGATAAACCTCGGCGTGACGTCTTAGTGATTGCTGTGCATGGTTTCAATACGCGTGGACCATGGAAGAATACCTTGTCTGTCCTTCTAAATCTCGAGACTGACGGGACTAGGTTCATCTACGCGCCGTGGGACTACGGCCAGTTCACTGTAGGCATCCTCAATCCCTTCGCGCGGCGACGAAAGTTGGACGACTTTCAAGTATTTTATAACGCCGTGCTCGACACGTACGGCGTTCAACGGCCAGAGGTCTGTGCCGTCGCGCATAGTTTCGGCACGTATCTAGTCTGCAACAGTATGCGGTTGTTCGACGAGATACGGTTTGATCGGCTTATCCTGTTACGAAGTGTACTGCCTCGCCGATTTCCGTGGACAAAGCTTGCGCACAAATGTTCGTCCGTTTTAAGCGAACTTGGCGGCTCGGACGGAGCCCTTATTTTCGCTCAATTCGTCCCTGGCCTCGGAGCATCTGGGCGATACGGCTTCAAAACACCGGGAGAGATAGTCCGCGAGCATGTGAACGAGTATGGAGAGCACAGCACAGTGTTCGGTGCCCGATATATGCGGGAGTCGTGGATTCCATTCCTGAGAGGCGAACATCCTTCCTAATGCGAGTTCGCCGTGAACTCGAACCTCACAGCAGAGACAAACCTACGATGCGCCGAGCCCGTCCCTAACGTTTCGAGGCGGTGCCAACGGTACGGACTCATGCAAAAGGTGGCGAGCAAGGTCGCCGTTCCATCACCGGAGCGCATGGTCTTCAGCCATGGATTTGGCGATCGTGGTCAGTTGGCTTCAAGTCTGCGCGGCTCCGGAGGGCAAATCAGCTTGAGCACGCAGACACCAACGTGAAAACCAAGCAACCGGCAACTATCACACCGCGTAACCTCGCGACCCCGCAGCCGCGAATCAAACCGTTTCCGCCGCCTCGTCGATCTTCTCTTTTTCCAGCGCGGCGACGCGCTCGCGGAGGTCGTTGACCTCGGTGTGGAGCTTTGTCAGCTCGTCTTTCACGGCGTCGCGGGCCATGTCCTGGAGACGCGACTGGAGGCGTTGCTTCTGTTCGGATGAGAATTGCGTCAAGCGGTCGAGCGAATCACCGAAGACGTCTTTGAGCAGTTGTTCGAAGTCGGTGGGCATGGCAAGGGAGCACAGCAATTGAAGTGCCATGGAGGAACGTGGGAGAATCTCCCAGTTTCCATGCAGAGCCGCGGCTTCGCCGATTTCTGGCCGGAATATGTTCGCGCCCACTCCCGGGCACAGACGCGCGCCTTGCACGCGATCGGTTCGGTGCTTGCGGTAGTGATGCTCGGCCTCGGCTTCGCCGTCAGCCTCTGGTTTCTGATCGGAGTGCCGCTGGTCGGTTACGCCTTCGCCTGGTACGCGCACTTTTTCGTGGAGCACAACCGCCCCGCCACGTTCGAACATCCGTTCTACTCGCTCGCTGCCGACTACCGCATGCTTTTCCTGATGATGGCCGGGCGCATGGATGCCGAGGTGGAGAGGTGTTGCGGCGAGGCGGCGGCGTAGGTTTTCGCGGGGGTCGGTTTTCGGGGGTCGGGGGTCGGAGATAAAGCGTGCACGATTCTAGTGATGCGCTTCGGGTTCTTTCCGCTCGACGATTGGTTCTGAAAACGCGGCATGACTGCTCCGACACCCGACACCCGAAAACCGACTCCCGGCCAACCAATTGCATCGAGCCGCGCATGACCCGCATTCTCTCGATCCTTCTCCTTCTGCTGGCAACGTCTGCCGAGGCGCAAGACGTTCTCCTTCAGCAGCTCGCTAGCGGACTCACTCAGCCGGTCGCGCTGACCCACGCCGGCGATACGCGTCTATTCATCACCCAGCAGATCGGGACGATCGTCATCTACGACGGGACTGGAATTCGTGCAACGCCCTTCCTCGACATCCGATCGCTCGTGCTCGACAGCGGCGAGCGCGGTCTGCTCAGCGTTGCCTTTGATCCGCACTACAGCGAGAACGGATTCTTCTTCGTCTACTACACGAACAGGAACGGCGACAACTCCATCGCCCGCTACAAAGTCTCGGCCGCCGATCCAAACGTTGCCGATGTGTCGTCGGGCACGATTCTGCTGACCATTCCCCATCCCAACTTCGCCAACCACAACGGCGGCCAACTGCAGTTCGGCCCTGACGGCTATCTCTACATCGGCACGGGCGACGGAGGCTCGGCCGGCGATCCGAGCAATCACGCCCAGGATCTGACGCAACTCCTCGGCAAGATCCTGCGCATCGACGTCGATCACGGCTTGCCGTACAGCGTCCCGGCCTCGAATCCCTTCTTTCTGCGCCCCGGCCCGCGCGGCGAGATTTGGGCCTACGGACTTCGCAATCCGTGGCGTTTCAGTTTCGATCGTGAGACGGGCGACCTCTGGATCGGCGACGTCGGCCAGGACAAATACGAAGAGGTCGATTTTCAGCCGGCGACGAGCATCGGCGGCGAGAACTACGGATGGCGCAAAATGGAGGGCTTCCACTGCTACAACCCTTCATCGAACTGCATCGATCCTTCGTTCACGATGCCAGTGATCGAGTATCCGCACGAGTTGGGAGCCTGCTCGATCAGCGGCGGCTATCGATACCGCGGCACGCAAATCCCGGCGATGCGCGGCGCGTATCTTTATGGCGACTACTGCAGCGGCACGATCTCGAGCGCGACGCAAACGGGGGCGACCTGGACTCCGAAGACGCTCTTCACGACTTCGATCAGCATCAGCAGCTTCGGTGAGGATGTCGCAGGCGAGCTGTACGTGCTGGATGTAGCAAAGGGCATTGTCTACAAGATCATCCCACGCAACGGGCCGCGGCGCCGGGCGGTGCGGTGAGATAGAGATCAGAGACAGGAGACAAGAGACAAGAGACAAGAGATCAGGGCATCATCGCGTCAACCCGTCTGATCGCTGATCTCTAGTCTCTGATCTCTGCCTCACCCCCCTCCACCCATCGCGGAATCAGCACTCCTGCCGTCAGGTCGTATGCGAAATGAACGGCCATCATCGGGATCAGCGACTGCGCCAGCCACACGAGCGTGTGACAGGCCAGCGCGATCACGAAGATCCCGGCCACACTGCGCAAACCCTGCATCGAGTGCGCGACGGCGAAGCTCACCGAAAGCGTGATGACAGTCACGAGCGTAATGCCTGTTATTCGCTGCAGCAGTCCGGTCAGAACACCGCGATAGATGAACTCCTCCGCCATCCCAGCGACGATGCAAAGCAGAACGTACTCGACAAATTCGTGCGACGTTCGCGGAAGGATGTCGTAAAGCCGCTGCTTCGCGGCGCTGCTGCGGCTCTTCCAGCGAAGCTTCAATGTGGCGAGCATCACGAGATAGAGGAGCACTGCCGCGCCGAATGAGCTCAGCGGGCGCTCTGGCAACGGCATGATCAGGATTCCGTGAGTCCACGCCGCCCATGCGCACAGCAGCGCCAGCACCAACTGAAAGATGATCGTCTGGCGAAAGAATCGAGATCGCGTGATAGGCAGTGGCCTCGATCCGAGCTTTCGCGCCGATCGGAAGATCAGTGCGGGCAGCAGGACGCCGACGAACAGCAGCAGCAGGTAACCGAGCGCGTTGACGCTGTCAGGAACGAAGGCGCGAATCACGATTCACCATCGATGGCCGCAGTTCGCGCAGCGGAACGGCGAGGCCACGAGAAAAAAGATGCAGATGGCCATGGCCAGATAGAACGTCATGACCAGTTGATCGACGGCGACGCCGACAGCGAAGAGCAGCGCGGCGGCGATGGAGAAGCCGAGGAGACGGCGGGTGCGGCGAATGTCGGGAGAGCCGCAGCGGGGACATTGCTCCGGATGACGAATGGCGCGCTCGGCGCTGGCCGTGCTTTTCTCGGCGACATCCATCCCCGCAATGCGATTCAGAATCCCCTCGGCGCGATCGAAATCATCCGCCGCGACCTGGAGACGCACGCCATTCGGCACGACGTAGGGCGCGATCGAGGAGACGTTCTCGTCGCCGAGGAAGGCGGGAACGCCTTCGTCTTCGAGCACGGCTTTGGCGAGATGGGCGTCCTGGGAGGTGCGGAATGTGGTCAGCGTTACGAGCGGCATCGCCGCGGATTGTACTGGCCGCCGCTATCATGCGCGCCGTGTCGCGGCGCTTCGATCGTTTCGTCGATGATCTTTCGCGCGTGGAGCTGAGCTCGCGCGCATGCAACCAGTTCGCGCGAACCGGCGCCGAGGCTGATCGAAACGCGATCCGCCGCCGCAACCTGCGGCTCTATCTCGAGGAGCTCGACGCCATCGGGCCACGCCTCCTGCTCGTCGGTGAGGCGGTATCGCATCGCGGTGGACGCCTGACCGGAATTGCGTTCGTGAGCGAGTCCGTCATGCTGGCCGGCGTGGAGCTCGCCAACGGAGCGCGCGTTCTCGGTGAAGATCGCGGCTATCGCAAAGCAGATCTTTCGACGCCCCGGTCGACAGAGGCCAGTGCAACGATGGTGTGGGGAACGATCCGCAACATCGACCCGCTACCGCTGCTTTGGAACGCGTTTCCGTTTCACCCGTTCGTCGCGGGGAATCCTTTCTCGAATCGGATACCGACGCCTGATGAGCTGCGCATCGGCGAGCGTTTCGTGCGACGCCTGATCGACCTGTTCGGCATCTCGCGCATCGCCGCGATCGGGAATCAGGCGTCGATAACGCTTACTCGGCTCGGCATTGAGCACAACAAGGTGCGGCATCCGTCGCAAGGTGGGAAGACGAAGTTCGTGGCGGGGATGGAAGCGATTTCGCGCAGTTAAAGGCGTGTGGTTTTGCTAACGCGCTGAACAAACCTGTTGTGTCATCCTGAGCCTGCCGGAGGCGCCGCACTGCTCGAGCCTTCGCGGTGCATGACGTGGCGCCGAAGGACGGCGAAGGATCTCCGAATGCCAGGCATGTGGCTCGTGCGGCGCAGTTTGAGATCCTTCGACGTCCTGCGCCGCCGCTCCACGCAGCGCAAACTTGATCGAGATCAGAGGGCGGCTCCGGCAGTCTCAGGATGACACGAATCTCGTGGTTCGAGATTGAATGGAGAACCCCAACTCACCCCCCGATGTGCGACATCTCCACCTTCGTGGCCGGAGTCGCCTCGGTACGGATCTCGGAATAGCGGTCGTCGCGTTTGTGCCAGCGTGAGCGGATGGCGGCGGCGATCGTTTCGTCGTCCGCGGCGCCGCGCAGGAGGCCGCGAAGATCGTGGCCGGTGCCGGCGAAGAGGCAGAGGTAGAGTTTGCCGTCGGCGGAGAGCCGCGCACGTGTGCAGCTTCCGCAGAACGGTTGCGTGACCGACGAGATGATGCCGATCTCACCTGCGCCGTCGAGGTAGTGCCAGCGCTCGGCCACTTCGCCAAAATAGTTCGGTTGTGCCGGCTCGATCGGCCA
>DATLVW010000295.1:0-3147 GCA_035577085.1 Thermoanaerobaculia bacterium | reverse complement strand
CGCCGCAAGGAGCCTCAATTGAAAGACATCGTCATCCTCGGCGGCGCACGGACGCCGATCGGATCGTTTCAGGGAACACTCTCGTCGCTTGCCGCGCCGAAGCTCGGGTCGATCGCCATCAAGGGCGCGCTCGAGAGAGCGGGCGTGACGGCGGACCAGATCGAGCAGGTGATCATGGGCAACGTCCTGCAGGCGGCAATTGGCCAGGCGCCGGCGCGGCAGGCAGGCATCGGCGCGGGCATCCCGGTCGGCGCGGGCGCGGTCACCGTCAACAAAGTCTGCGGTTCAGGACTCAAGGCCGTGATGTATGCGGCGAACGATATTCGCTGCGATGAGTACGAAGTCGCGGTCGCGGGCGGAATGGAGTCGATGTCGAATGCGCCGTACGCGCTGCCGCAAGCGCGCAGCGGTTATCGGATGGGCAACGGCAAGCTCGTCGACCTCATGATTCACGACGGGCTTTGGGACCCGTACGGCGACAAGCACATGGGAAACTGCGCGGAGCTCTGCGCGGCCAAGTACGCGTTCACGCGCGAAGCGCAGGACGACTTCTCCCGCGAGTCGTACCGGCGCGCGCAAGAGGCGGTGAAGAGCGGCCAGTTCAAGAAAGAGATCGCAGTCGTCGAGCTGCAATCGAAGAAGGGGACGACGATTGTTTCTGACGACGAGGAGCCGTTCGCGGCGCCGCTCGACAAGATGGGATCGCTCAAGCCCGCGTTCCAGAAGGAGGGCGGCACGGTGACCGCCGCGAACGCGTCGAAGATCAACGACGGCGCCTCGGCGCTCATCATTTCGTCCGCAGATTGGGCGCAGAAGCACGGCCGCAAGCCGATCGCGCGCATCATCGCCCAGGCGACGGCGGCGCAGGAGCCGGAGTGGTTCACGACCGCGCCGGCAAAGGCGATCGACATCGTGCTCAAACGCGCCGGCATGAGCGTCGGCGATATCGATCTCTTCGAAGTGAACGAAGCCTTCGCGGTCGTGGCGATGGCGGCGATGAAAGACGCAAGCATTCCGCACGAGAAGATGAACGTCTTCGGCGGCGCGGTTGCTCTCGGCCATCCGATCGGTTCCAGCGGCTCGCGCATTCTCGTCACGCTGCTGCACGCCATGGAGAGCCGGAACGTGAAGCGCGGCATGGTGGCAATCTGCATCGGCGGCGGCGAGGCGGCGGCGATGATCGTGGAGCGGATGTGATCTTCGCGCTCCTTCTCGCGATCAACTTCGTCGCGCCCACACTGTCGCAGCCTGGCGTGTGGCCCGGCGATGAGGTTGCGGTGCGCAACGGCGAGAAGGTTCTCGTGCTCGTGGAGAAGTCGCGGTTGCAGTGCGAGCTCGAGGAGCAGCACGTGCGCGTCTCCACCGTGAAGGACAGCCCGGACCTTCCGGGCAACGTTGTGGGAAAGAAAGTGTCGTTCGAGAACGACAGCGAAGTCGTTCAAGTCATCGCCCGCGTTCCTGGCCTGATCCCCGGCCCAGTCGAGACCGTCGAGGTTCAAGCGGAAGAGAATGCGAAACACGAGAATCCGATCACGTTCACGTTTCACGGAGTGGAGTGGCGGATCGAAGTGCTCGGCAACGACCTCGTGATCACGGACGGAACGCAGAAGCAGGTTCTTGCCCGCCGCCTGGACAAGGAGACGACCGTGGCGTGGGATCTCTACTGGGCCGGTGACATGGACCACGACGGAAAGCTCGATCTGCTTTACGTGATTCATGGAGAGAACTACACACGCGACCAGCTCGCGCTCTCGTCCGCGGCAAAAGAGGGAGAGCTGGTGCGCGTCGTGGCGGGCGAAAAGCATTTCTTCGGTTGTTAGTGTCGCGCGGATCTGCCGCGCGGTGATGGCGGCGCCGTAACGGCTTGTAACCTTTGCGTACAGCCGCCGTCGAATGGTGTGGAGGTAACAAACCATGGGAGGAAGCATGCGTAACGCCAGGATGGTGATCGTTTCGTTGTTGTTCGTCGTCGCGCCGTTGTATGCGCAACAGCCCAATCGGCCGAATGCGGTGACTCTGTTCGTGTCGGACGTGGGCTTTGGGTGGTCGGGATCGAGCGGAGTCGAGTACGGTGCCGATTACGGCCTGGCGCTCAGCCACATGTTCAATGACCGGTTCTCAGGAGAGCTGGCGGTGACGAGTCAGCGCATCGGCCACTCCGTCACGACATATTCTATCAATGGTCTTCCGACGACTATAGCCTCCTCGGATCGCGTCTATCCGATCGACGCCAGTGTCTCGTACCACTTCTTCACGAACAGCCGTTGGAAGCCGTACCTGGGTGCTGGCGCTCGCTACTCGAGCGATTCCGTTCGCTACACCAGCCCACTCGGTGATTATCATTTCTCGAGACACTCGACCGATGCCGAGATTACTGGCGGCATCACCTTCCAGTTCAATCCTAGGCTGGGACTCCGTTTCGACGCGAAGCAGGTTATTGGCAACCCTAGAGATATTGGCGCAGACGCGAAGCTTCAGGCGTCGGTCGGACTGAGCTTGCGCTTCTAAGCTCAGTCGACCGCGTCGCCGAGCTCAGTCAGGTTGTTGATCGCGAACGCCGGTGTACCGCTGGCGAGTGGCTGTGCTGCAGCCGTTTGATCCAGCGTGTGTCGATCCCAGGCGCATTCGCCCCACGACGTTGTGAAAGCTCCGCGGCGCTCCTCCGGGGCCAGGAAGCGTGCATTTGCGGATGACCGAGAAACCTTCGCCACGCTGGCAACGTCTCACTGTATGGAGGATTTTTTCGATGAGACAACTTCTCGTAGTTGGTTCCCTTGTCCTGCTGCTGACAGCTACAACCACATTCGCACAGAACGCTGAATCGTTCCGCCTTTCCGCGTTCCTCGTCAATCCGGCCGATACGCCTGGCCTTTATCCGGGGTCCCCTCGAGCCTATGGCGGGGCGATCGAATATTTTGCAAAGAGGAATCTATCCTGGCAGATGGCCGTCTCGTCCGAGCAGACCTTGATCACCACGTTCACCGCGGCAGGGTTGCCGTACACAAGTTTCGAACGCATTCATCCCGTTGATGGAACTGCGCGCTTTCACTTTGGCAGTTCCTTGGTGCGGCCCTTCCTCGGCGCCGGCGTGCGGTACATACGAGTGGCGGGCCACGACAACTGGCGCCCCGAGCTTGCCGGAGGATT
>DATLVW010000294.1:0-7577 GCA_035577085.1 Thermoanaerobaculia bacterium | reverse complement strand
TCGAGGCGTGCGGCGACCGGCGTGGGCAATGGAGTGGATGCGAACCGCGTGACGCCCCACACCAGAAGCCCGCCTAGCAATGCTGCAGTCGCCGCTGCGATGAAGTAACCGCGTTTCGTTCGCGGCGCCTCGGTCGCGGCAAGCGACTCAGGCGACGATGAGGACTCCGACAGCCATCGCAACTGCCGCGCGACGTCGTGCGCTGTCTGCCATCGATCGTCAGGATTCTTTTCGAGCGCGGTGAGAACGATCCGTTCGAGAGCAGGAGGCGTGGCCGGTTCGAGCGAACGGATCGGAGCGGGATCGGCGGAGAGGATCGCGCTGGTGATCGCGATGCGAGAGCTGCCGCTAAACGGCCGCTGCCCGGTGGCCATCTCGTACAGGATGCAGCCCAGCGCGAAGATGTCGGTGCGGTGATCGATGTTCTGCCCTTCGAGCTGCTCCGGCGACATGTAGATGAGCGTGCCGACGACCATCCCTTCAGTAGTGATCGGATTGACCAACGTCGGGGCGTTGGAGCCGCCGGGCGCTGGTTCGGGAATCGCCAGCTTGGCCAATCCGAAGTCGAGCAGCTTGACGCCCGACGCGGTGAGCATGACGTTGCCGGGCTTGAGATCGCGATGCGTGATGCCGGCACGATGCGCATGCTGCAGCGCCTGCGCGATCTCGGTGCCGAATCGCAGAACCTGACTGAGCGGAAGGCGCCCGCGCGCAATTCGGTCGGCCAGCGTTTCCCCTTCGATGTACTCCATCACCAGGTATTCGGTATCGCCGTCACGGCCGATGTCGTAAAGCGCGCAGATATGCGGATCGGAGAGCGCGGAGATGACGCGCGCCTCACGCTCGAATCGTGCACGCCGCTCGCTGCTGGCGGTGAGGCCGGCGAGGAGAACCTTGATGGCGACGGTGCGGCCGAGGCGCGTGTCGCGGGCGCGATACACCTCGCCCATCCCTCCGACCCCGAGGAGAATGTCCACCTCGTAGGGGCCAAGCATTGTTCCCTTCGCCAGACTCACGTGTGCGGCGATCATAGCGGAGGAATTGGTTGCGCTCTGCGATTACTAAAGGACGCTCGTTGCTGATCACAACCGTCGCACCGCAGAGACACAGAGGTCACAGAGTTTCGTTTCGACCTCTGCGACCTCTGCGACCTCTGTGTCTCTGTGGTTCAGGGTTTTCCGGCCGGTCTGCGCCGAGCCTTGATCACGATCGACAACTCGTCGTTGCGAGTGTTGGTGAAGCGCAGCTTGATCCGGCCTTCTTCGTCGAGTGAGATCACGGCGGGTGTGTTGACCGAGGTCAGCATCCAGCCGGCAGGCAGTGTGACGTAATTCAAGGGGCGCCCGAGGGTGCGCTTCCAGACGAGATCGGCGCCTTCGAGAGTGTAGCCGACCGGATCGGTGTACGTCTCCTGCACGCGTATCCGCGTCGACCGTCCTTCGGCCACCGGATGTTCGAGATCGCCCTGCACCGCAATGGAATCGGGATCGACCGGCGTCGGGTAGTAGCCCAACGCGTTGACGTCCTTGCCGGGAACGGCGTGCGTGACGAGGTCTTTGCCAGTATCGAGATCGGTCATCTTCGCGTCCGGCGAGACCACGCTGCCCTTGCGCACGAAGCTGTGCACCGACTTCTGTCCAACGCGCGTGACCGTGAAGTCATGCGAGATTCGAAATTGATGCGTCGACGGATCGAGCAGCCAGTAGCTGATCTCCCGATCCTGCTCGGCGCGACGAACCGATTCCTGGGCGAGGAGCGACGCGGGAATCAGCGCGAGAAGAAGAATCAACGCGCGTTTCATGGCAAGCTCCTGGCGACGAGCTTCACCGGCAATTGATCATCGCGATCGTTGAGGAAACTGACGCGTACGCGGCCATCGGCATCAGTGGAAACGATGCCCGGCGAGCCGCAGCCGACCAACTCCCATCCTTTCGGCAGCAGCACGACATTGCGCTTGATGCCGAGTGGCCGCTCAAACACGAGCAGCCCGTCTTTCACGTCGTACGACTTGGCGTCGGTGTACGTCTTGATGATGCGGATGCGCGTCTGCCCACCTTTCGGGACTGGCCCCGGCAGGTGAACGCGAATGAACTGGGCGTCGTCCGCCGTGCTCGCAGCCACCAGCCCGCTCGTCTTCGCTTCCTTGCCGCTGACGACTTCGAATTTCAGATCCTCGCCGGAAGCCCGCGCAATCACACGCTCTTTCGTGGCGATCGATCCGACGCGGATGGGATTGAAGAACCACTCCGCCCCTTCCTTCGCCTGCGTCACGTCGTAGGTGATCGCGAACTGGTGGCTCTGGGGCGGCAGGAGCTCGTACAACGTGAACTCGTCGGCGGCGAAGAGGGGAGCGGCAAGCAGGAGAATAGCGATTGCAGTCGTGAATGCGGTTCGCATGCGAATCACGATATCAACACATACGACCTGGCGACTAGCGAGCCGGCGACTCCCAGTCTTCTGTCTGCAATTCGGCGACGCGCGAAAATTCGCGAACGTTGTGAGTGACGAGGATGGCGCGATGGGAGCGTGCCGTCGCTGCGATCAGGAGGTCGTTCGCTCCGATCGGCGTTCCGGCGCGATCGAGCTCATTTCGCAATAGCCCATACTCCTCGGCGCAACGGTCGTCGAACGGAAGGCTGGCGACCGTGTCGAAGAAACTCTCCAGCAAGCGCAGGTTGTCGGCCATCCGAGTGCTTTTCCTCGCGCCATACAGAAGCTCGGCTTTGACCACCGAGGAAAGACGCACCAGCGAGCGGGGAACGGCTCGTACGCGTTCGATCAGGGATTGCGACGTTCCGTTGAGGAATTGAATACAAGCGTTCGTATCAAGCAGATACATCATGACAGCCGGTCACGGCGCTCAGGACGCCCCTGCTTTGGACGCTCCAGCGGTTCGCCTTTCCAGCCGCCGGCAACATTCTCGAAGAACCCTTCCGGCCAGTCGCCTGCAACTTCGTTGACCACGAGATCGGCCAGATAGGAGGAGAGCGATTTCCCTGCGGCCTTCGCTCTGGCCTTCGCCGTCTCCGCGACTTCGTCAGGAACGTAGAGGTGCAGTTGGGGCATGAGTCATCCTTCGTTGTATGCACATATAGCAGGATACTGTTTCGGAACGCAAGGGACGCGTGGGAGGCGTGAGCCGAAAGCTCTCACCGTTTCGCGGCAACCGTTACGTCTTGCGCTCGGGTTCCTCCTTGACAATCCCAGCATCCCTGCGCAATGTTTCCGCACCCGGTGAGGAGGAACAGTGTGGTTTGCAAGGAACGGCGCTGCTTCGCCGCCGGGCAGAATAGGTTTCGTTTCGCGCTGCGCGGTCGTCGCATGGATGTTCGTGGCGGGCGCGCTGGTTGCGCCGCGGATCGAGGCCGCTGACCTTCGCGGGATCTACGTCTACAGCAGCGACGTGTCGCAGATCTCCAAGGGCTCCGCCAACAACGTCACTGCAGCCCTCGGCGTGCCGGGAGTCGATGGCATCGTCCTCGTCATCAGCTGGAGCTCGATCGAACCTGCGATTGGGCAATACCAGTGGGCGACACTCGATCAGTGGACGCATCGAGCCGTCACATTGGGGAAGAAGATCGACCTGACGATCACCGCTGGGATCGATACTCCGTCCTGGCTCTTTCAGCCTGCGCCTTCGGGTGCCGGCGCGAGCCCGCTGACCTTCACGATCTCACCGCACGGCGGCGCGACCGGCGTCTGCGACACGGAGACGATCGCCGCACCGTGGGATGCGGCGTTTCTGAATCGTTGGGATTTGCTGTTGGCCGCCGTCACCGCGCATCTGAAGGCCGACGGAACGTACAGCGCCGTTACGCTTCTTCGCCTGACAGGCGTTAATCGGACCACCGACGAGTTTCGGTTGCCGGCCGAAACGCCGCAGAGCACGGGTCTGGCGTGCGTGAGCGACGCGGTCGCGACCTGGCAGCAGGCCGGCTTTCGTCCTTCGCGCCTGCTCCAAGCATGGGATCAGATCACCAACTCCTTCGTGAAGAGCTTTCCCGACAAATCGTTTAGCGTGGCCATCATCCCGCAGAACGCGTTCCCCCCGATCGGCGAGGATGGAGCAGTTATCAAAGGAACGCCTCCAGACCAGAATCAAGCGCTGCTCGCGAATGCAAGCCACAAGCTCCCCGCGAGGCTGGTTGTTCAGTTCAATTTTCTGATGCCCGGCGAAACGGCCTCGAGCGCCGTGACGCAGGCCGCCCAGACCCTCGGCACCTTCGCAGCCTTCCAGACGAACAACTATTTCGGATCGACAGGGCAGGGAGCAGGCTGCTCCGAGCCGGTTACGAATCCAACTCCATGCACCGATGCAACGTTCCTCACCATGCTGGAAACTGGCATCTTCCCCCTCGGCCAAAGCAATTCGTTGCGAGCGCAGTACATCGAGATCTTCCCAGCGAACGCGAACGCATTTCCAAGCGCGGTGTTTCAGGCGCATGACGATCTGATCGCCGGGCAGAGGCGTAGGGCGGCGCACCATTAAGTGGGCTATCGGCGACGCGCGGGATTGATAAAGATGAGGGGAGTTTGGTGGCGGTGCCCAGAGTCGAACTGGGGACCTAGCGCTTATGAGGGGTCAGTTGCTCGCGTCGGATCAAGGCCGTCGGGCGTGGCGACGGTGGTACTCGATGATCGCGCTTTTTGCGACTGAGGCCATCCGTTGGAAGGGCGCCGGGATACTCTTGCCCGTTTTTAGGGCAGTGATGCGCGCGATCCTATGTCTTTGGAACTGCCAATACAGCTCTCCCATGAGCGCGTTCATGTCGTGCCCATCGTTGAAGCGCAAAAGCCTACCGTTCGATCCTTCAACCATGTCGGCGTAGGACTTGCGGTCTGAGCGGCTTGGGACATCAGCTGAAATCGTCTCGTTGAACACCTCTTGCAGTGTCCTCGCGTACAGCTTCAGCTTCGTGACCACGATGCCCGTTATGCGCGCGAGTCTTGGGTTCAGCTCATGGACTTCCGGGAAATACTCTCGAATGGTCTTATGAGACGCCTTGATGACGTGCTTGGCATAGATTCCTCGCGCATCGCTGATGAAACGGTCTATGGAATCGAGCTCTGAGTCAGAAATGGGCTTGGGATCAGCAACGACTTGCGCGAATACAAGCCGCGTAAGGAGATCTTCGTAATTCTCGGCGTATACGCTTGGTGAGAGTTTCTCGCGATCGTAATAGTCGAGCCAGCCGCGAGTCAACGAAAACAGAAAACGCAGAAAGTCACCCGCGAAACCGTGACGTACGACGACAAGATCTCCGTAGAGGTCGCCGAGCTCGCCGAGCTCGGGGTCCGACAAGTCACGATCCCCCAGCTTAAATTTCTCAACGTCTGCGTACTTGTAGAACCAATACACACCCACCTCATGCCAGAGGTCCGGGATAACAAAGGGCAGTGTGAATACGTGATGAGGAGGGATCCGAACCAACCCCATTCCCTTCAGACTCAGGATGCGAGGCACGGAGTCGCCCATCGCGCAGAACTGTGGCGTCACCCCCTTCCACTTGCTGATTCGGACTGCGAAGTCGTTCATGAGAGCGTCCGCAAGAAACAGGAACTTCTGTACGCTGCCGCGATAGACGATGCTGCGGTCGCTTTGAAGCAGAAGAGCATCGAACGTGGCGACGGTGCGCTGACGCAGTACGCGCTCGGCCAGGAGGTGCCAAACGTCAAGCTCGTGCAGTTTCGCCTCGATCTTGCCCTGATTCATCCTGCACTGTTGGTGAATATGACCGGCTTTTTCGGGGTCCATCAGCTCTTCACTCAGGTATTCGCGATCCAATTTCTGGCGTTCGGCGTGTAGCTCATCAACGCGCCGGCTGAGGCGGGTTAGGGCGCGCTTCGCGCTCAGGACCGCCTGGAACACATCGCAGCAGCTCATCTGATCGTGGAGCGTCGAATGGCAAAGAAAAAGAAGATTGGCAATCGACTGCTTCAGCGACTCCGGCAGATTCGGAGAGACGACCGGCTCCATCGCCGGATTAAAGCAATGACATCGGCCCGGAAGACTATTAGTTGTCCTCCCAACGATCGTTCGTTCGGGGCGCTCCGCGTCGGGCCGTTGCGGTTCCGAGAATACGAGGTGTGTTTCGAGTTTCTGTATCCGGTGGTCACGCAATGCCAAAGAGAGCGCCACGTTGTTCGTGAGAAAGTCGCTGATCGGCTCCTTGGCGATCGCGACGAAATCAGACTTGCCGTCGATCAGGCGGATGTCGATTCGCTCGTCCGACGAGAATCGCTCGATTGCGTCCTGTAGATAGCCGGGCTCTCCTCGCACAAAAACGGCAGGCGTCGCGTCAGGAAGTGCAGGAGGATGGAAGTTCAGCGGGTCGTCAGGGAAGCGAAGTCCGAGTATCGTCATCGTCCGCTGAAACACCGCGTGGCGGCCGCCACTCGCGTCGAGAACGTATCCTTCATGCACTTCCACGAGAAAGTTCGCGAACGTGCCCATGTTCGTCGGATCGAAAACGCCGTCGACGATGAGGTCCGCCCAGCCGAGTGCGACGTGAATCGTCGCGGCGCACTGTGCGTCCTGCAGGCGCTTGCACAGATATCCGATAACGCCCAACTCGTTGGATACAGCGTCATCCTCCGCGTACATCGAGCGCCGCAGACGGAGGTGCATCGTGAACCGCATCGATTTCGCCGGATCATCCAGGTTACCCTCGATATGGGACGGCACGGAGAGGATGAAATTCAGAACATGAGCGTCAGAGTCCTTCGGATACGAGAATCGCAACATCGCGCGGAGATCATGAATCTCGAAGCGAGCGAGGAGGTCCGCATGACCAAAAGCGTAAATGACCTCGTTGAGGTTGATGTTCGAAGGTTTCTTCTCTTTCGCACGGGCGGCTGCGTGATGTTGGATTGCCGTTCGAAGGCGGGCTACTTCTCTGCTGAACTTCCCGAGCGGCAGAACGATGTATGCACTCGCGATTCCGGAGTCGGCAAGAGTGATCTCTTGAGTCGACGTTGCCTGCACGCCGGTCCCCCTCTAACTTCGGTGTTTGGATTTTTGGATCCACCTAGGTGGAAGGGGTTACTGTAGCACGAAACTACAGTAGCGTAAGCAGCGCTGCACAGCAGCGCTTAGTGGGCGTCGAACTGAAGGAGCTTTTCGATCTTCGCCTTGAACTTCGGATCGACGTCGTCGTCAATGCCCCGTTCCTCATCGGCTAGCACGACCGCTTCTATGTCTCTGTCGCGCTGACGCGGAACGTCGTAACTGCCGAAACGACCGTGCATGATCGGCGCATCTTTTGAGAAGTAGCTGAGAGGATCCTTGTGATCGATCTCTTTGCCGTCGATCGTCCGATTTCCGTTCTCGTCCAACACAATCTGCTCATCCAACTCATTCTTCACGAATCACCTCGGCCCGAAGCCTCTTTTTTTCACACGAATCGTGTTGGGGAGTGGCTTACGTTACCGAAATATGGCCCGCCCCGTCAAGCGATCCCGCAGAGCAACTGCACGGACCATTCCGGATCACTCCGACCCGCCCACGCCCGTCGAATGACGAAATCGGAGGTTGAGCGAGCATGCGGTCGCTAAACGCGAGTCCGACCTTTGAATTC
>DATLVW010000293.1:0-4236 GCA_035577085.1 Thermoanaerobaculia bacterium | reverse complement strand
CGCGCTCATCTCGGCCGGCCTGGCGATGTTTCTGGCCGTGCTCTACGGCCGCCCCTCGCGCAGTCTGTGGCAGGCGCTGGCTCTCGCGGGTCTGGCTGGCTTCTGTACCGCCATAGCCATCCATCCCGTGATCGGTTACATGAGTCTGACGCACCTCGGGCCTGCGATTGCTGGTGCTTGCGTGTTCATCCTCGGCATGGCGATGACGAAAAGCGTTTGACCACAAAGACACAAAGGGCACAGAGATGATCTTTGTGTCCTTTGTGTCTTTGTGGTTAATAGGCTTCACACATGCTGCGAGATCGACAGCGTGTTGCCATCCGGATCTTTGAACCACGCCACCTTGTCGCCCGAGGGCGTAGTCCAGATGCCGAGCGCGTCCTGTTCGAAGAAACCGAAGCGCACGAAGACCACGCCTCGTTCGGTGAGCGCCGCGGCCATCTTCTCGATCTCGTTCACCTTCCATCCGAGGATCGTGAACTGCTCCGGCGTCCAATCCTTCTGCACCTTGGCCACGCGGATCGTGGTGCCATTCGCGTCGAGCACCATCGCGTGGCCGTCGTTGTGCACGAACTTCAGCCCGAGGACACCTTCGTAGAACGCTCGCGCCTTGTCGTAATCGAGAGTGGGGATGAACGCCATGATCTCCTGATTGCCGAGCATGTTCCCTCCGTTTCAGCAGCAGCCGCTGCCGGGCATGTGCCGGTGATCGGGTCCGGCGGTGGCGGGGACGAACGTCACATTCTCGCCGCGGATCGCGCGCAGCCACGCGCGTACTGAGGCGGTGAGGATCACGAGGACGCAAATCATGAGGATCGCGGTGAGCGTGCTATCGAGATAGCCCGTGAATGGATCTTTGGCCATCATCTTGGCGCCAAGAAAGTTGTCGAAGATCGAGCGCCAGCCGGCGTAGAGCGTGGTCGTCGTCACGAACGCCAGCGGGAACATCGTCGTCCACGCGTACTTCACTTTGCCGGAGTTGAGGATGACGGTCGTGCCGACGCAAAGCGCGACAGCCGACAGAAGCTGGTTGGCGATCCCGAACATCGGCCAGATCTGCGAAATGGATCCGTTGAGGATGAACCACGTCCAGGCGAAGACCACCAGGCCGGTGGTGATGATCGTGCCCGGTATCCACGACGTGTTCTCGAACGGCTTCCAGGCGCGGCCGAGAAACTCCTGCGCCATGAAGCGCGCCACGCGCGTGCCGGTGTCGATCGTGGTGAGGATGAAGAGTGCCTCGAACATGATGGCGAAGTGATACCAGTAGGACATCAGCCCGCCGAGAAGGGGGATGCCGGAGAAAATCTGGGCGAAGCCGACGGCGAGTGAGACCGCGCCGCCGGTACGTCCCACGAGCGCCTCGCCGACGACCTGCGAGAAATGTTGCAGGTTGACGGTGGCCAGTCCGAGTTTCGCGAACACCGCGGGCGGCACGTTGATGGCGTAATAGTCGCCGGGATGCAGCGCGCAGACGGCGATGAGCGCCACGCAGCCGACCAGCCCTTCGCAGAGCATCGCGCCGTAGCCGATCATCCGCGAGTCCGACTCTTTGTCGATCATCTTCGGCGTCGTTCCCGACCCGATCAGCGCGTGGAATCCTGAGATCGCACCGCAGGCGATGGTGATGAAGACGAAGGGGAAGAGCTTGCCCGGGATGATCGGGCCGCCCCCGCCCGCGAACTGCGACACGGCCGGCGCGTAAATATGCGGCGCAACGACGATCGTGCCGATGACGAGCAGCGCGATCGTGCCGAGCTTCATGTACGACGAGAGGTAGTCGCGCGGGCAGAGGAGCATCCACACCGGAAGGACTGACGCGATGAATCCGTAGATTGCGATGGCGATCGTGATCTCGGGCTTGGTCAGCGTGAACATCGTCCCGAGCGCGGTGCCCGGAATGAAGCGCCCCGCCACGACGGCGCCGAGAACCATGAGCGCGCCGGCGATGGAGCCGTTGCGGATCGCGTAGGGCGCCTTCGAACGATGCAGGTACTGGCCGATCACGAGCGCGATCGGAATCGTCAGGAAGATCGTGAACGTCCCCCACGGCGAGTCCGCCAGCGCGTTGACGACGGCGATGCCCAGTCCGGCCAGCGCGATGACGATGATGAAGAGGATGGCGATCATGGCCGTGACGCCGGCCACCGGCGAGATCTCGTTGCGCGCAATCTCCGCGAGCGACTTGCCGTTCCGCCGCACCGAAGCAGCCAGGGTGACGAAGTCGTGCGTCGCCCCGGCGAGCACGACGCCGAAGGCGAGCCAGAGCAGCCCCGGCAAGTACCCGAACTGCGCCGCCAGCACCGGCCCGATCAACGGCCCCGCGCCGGAGATGGCCGCAAAGTGATGCCCGAAGAGCACCCACTTGTTGGTCGGCACGTAGTTCTGCCCATCATTGAACCGATGCGCCGGCGTCACCCGCGAGTCATCGAGCGCCATGACCTTCGCGGCGAGAAAAGCCGAGTAGTAGCGATAGCCGATCGCGGTGACCGCGAGGAAGAAGAGGATGAGCGGGAGCGCGTTCATGGCGTAGGGATGATTTTAGAGGCGAATGTTGAATGTGGGATGTGGAATGTTTCGGGTTGAACGGAACGGCCGCGCCGCGTGGTTGTAACATTACTGCCATGGAGCCAGCATCACCACAGAGACACAGAGGACACAGAGAGAACCTCTGTGATCTCTGTGTCTCTGTGGTTCATTTGCTCCTTTGATCTCAGAGACGTCTCACGCGAAGGCGCGAATACGCGAAGAAAACCGGTCCTCCCTTTCGCGTCTTCGCGCCTTCGCGTGGGATGGTTTCACTATCTTCCACACGACAATGTCGCTCCCGCCAGGCCCGCGCAGCGTCATCCCCTTCCGGTATCTGCGCGTTTTGCAGCGCGATCCGATTCCGTTTCTCACGAATGTCGCGAGTACGTATGGCGATGCCGCGCAGTTCTATGTCGGGCCGCAGCAGATCTTTCTCTTCAATCATCCTGATCTCATTCGCGAGGTGCTCGTGACGCAGCATCGGGCGTTTCACAAGAGCCGGGTGTTGCAGCGGTCGAAGATCATCTTTGGCGAGGGTTTGCTGACGTCCGAGGAGGAGTTTCATCGGCGGCAGAGGCGGATGGCGCAGCCGGCGTTTCATCGGGAGCGGATCGGGCATTACGGCGAGGTGATGATCGATCGGGCGGTGAAACGAGCAGCGACGTGGCGTGACGGCGAGGAGCTGGACATCCATCGCGAGATGATGGGTCTCACGCTTTCGGTTGTGGCGAAGACGCTCTTCGATGCCGACGTCGACGAGGATGCGGACGCGATCGGGAAGGCGCTGACGGCGCTCGTCGATCTCTTTCCGGCGCTGATGAATCCGTTGGCGAACCTGCTGCGGAAGTTGCCGTTGCCGCAGACGATGCGATTCCGGCGGTCGATCGAGATGCTCGACCGGACGATGTACGCGATCATCGACGAGCGGCGGAAGTCGGGCGACGACCGCGGCGACCTGCTGTCGATGCTGTTGCTGGCGGTGGATGAGGAAGGCGATGGCGGCGGGATGACGAATCTGCAGCTTCGCGATGAAGCGATGACCCTTTTTCTGGCAGGTCACGAGACGACGGCGAACGCGCTGGCGTGGACGTGGTATCTGCTGTCGCAGAATCCCGATGCGGCCGCGACGATGCATCGCGAGATTGATGCGGTTCTGGGCGACCGTCTTCCCGAGCCCGCCGACTACGCGCGGTTGACCTACACGGAGATGGTCGTGGCCGAATCGATGCGGATGTTTCCGCCGGCGTGGGCAGTGAGCCGGCTGGCGATGGAAGAGGTGGTGATCGGCGACTGGCTCGTTCCTGCCGGCGCAGTGGTGATCGCGGCGCAGGCGGTGACGCATCGCGATCCGCGCTGGTGGCCGGAACCTGATCGATTCGATCCGCTGCGTTTCACGCCCGAGGGGAAGGCGGCCAGGCCGAAGATGGCGTATTTCCCCTTCGGTGCCGGTCCGCGAATCTGCATCGGCGAAGGATTCGCGTGGATGGAGGCGGTGCTGATCGTGGCGACGCTTGCGCAGAAGTGGCATTTCGAGCTCGTGTCGCGCGACGTGCAGGCGCAGGCGTCGATCACGTTGCGGCCGCGGGGTGGGGTGGTTATGCGTTTGCGGGCGCGTGTGTGAGGAAAACCGTTTCACGCGAAGACGCGAAGACGCGAAGAGAGCAATGCCGATATGGGAGGTAGGGAAAATAGCGCGTCGTGGCTCTC
>DATLVW010000292.1:0-3911 GCA_035577085.1 Thermoanaerobaculia bacterium | reverse complement strand
ACGCCCCCTCATCCGGCTTCGCCACCTTCTCCCCCACTGAAAAGCGTGGGGGAGAAGGCGCTCGTGGGATGGGTTGTCGCGAAGAGAAAACCATAGCTGCGCAGTTCGCGGGTTCGCATGCTTGCGCCCTCAAGTAGTCATGCCTGCTCATCAATCGAGCGCCTTCTCCCCTCGTGCTTTTCGAGGGGAGAAGGTGCCGAAGGCGGATGAGGGGTGTCGTGCAAACGGCGCACGTGAAGTTAGGGACGAGAAGTCAACGCGCTGTTCGGCAACGTTTGTCGCGACAGGCAAACGCCCCCTCATCCGGCTTCGCCACCTTCTCCCCCACTGAAAAGCGTGGGGGAGAAGGCGCTCGATTGGAACTCAGTGATGTAGATTTTCATTAGAGGTGTTGCTGGTTGCCGACGGCACAAATGCAATTCACCGAGGTATCCTCGGAGTCGTGGCACATACGAGCGAACGTCTTCGTCGCTTCGCGCGTGGCATGCGGCGGGAGCCAACACGTGCGGAATCGCGGATCTGGGGATGGCTGCGCGCGCGCCGATTCAGCGAATGGAAGTTTCGCCGTCAGCATCCAATCGGGCGCCACATTGTCGATTTCTACTCCGCAGAATTGAAGCTCGCGATCGAGTTGGATGGAAGCCATCACGCTGCTGAATGGATGATCGATCACGAGTCCGAACGAACCCGCGACCTGCGTAACCGAGGGATTGAAGTCCTTCGAATTCCGAACGAGTTGTTGATCCGCGATTCGGAGTGGGTTGGTGAAGCGATCAAGACTGCGATCGAACGGAGAGTCGCGGACCTGCGTCGGCTCACATGATGCTCGACCCCTCATCCGGCTTCGCGCTCGTGGGAGAGGTTGTCGTGAAGGGTGGCGATCACGCTCGTGCAGTCACGCGATGCTCATGAATCGAGCGCCTTCTCCCCTCGTGCTTTTCGAGGGGAGAAGGTGCCGAAGGCGGATGAGGGGTGTCGTGCAGTCGACGGGTGTGAGGTTATGGGCGAGAAGTCACGACGCTGTTTGACACGTTTGTCGCGACAGGCAAGCGCCCCCTCATCCGGCTTCGCCACCTTCTCCCCCACTGAAAAGCGTGGGGGAGAAGGCGCTCGATTGGAACTCAGTGATGTAGGTTTTTCCCGGACCAGTACTCGCCTACGTTTCCTTCCTGAAATCCTCGCGCGTCATAAACATCGCTCAAGGGAAGCGTCGCGTTAACAACTTCGCCAAGCCAGAAGATGTCAGCGTGCGTGAGTGAGCGCTGTCTTTGCTGCCTGGAGCACTGCGCCCAGGAACGTTTTGGGCGCTTGTTCCACGAGCGGGACGCGCGGTGACAGGGGGTGCGGCGGCGCGTGATCGGGCGAGGTGACGCCGCCGGCGTGCGCGACCATGCTGGGTTGATGTGCCAGCGCGATCGGCTGGACATTGGCCGCGGCGGTGTAAAGGAAAAGTGCGAGGCCGACGGTTAGCATGAATGGAATGATAGCTCCGTGGCGCTCATGAAGCACGTGCGCGCGGCCGGAGCCGCGCGCACGAAGCAAGCGCTACTGTGAGGGAACGTACGTCGGATCGGTGGTGCGGTTGTCGACGACGGAACCGTAAGCGGCGATGCGGCCGGTGCCGCTGATGACGCGCGCCGTGATCCGGCCGTTGTAGACGTTGTTGAATCCCATCGACTTGAAGATGCCGCCCTTTTGAATGTACTGGCCCGCGGGGAGAGGCACCACCAATCGCGAGGCTACCTTCGAGTCGGGCGAGTAGGCGAGGAGCTCGACGGTGGCGTCGGCGCCGGTCACTTCGACGAGGCCGAGGTTCGTGCGGAAGGCGGGCGACTCCTCGAGTTGCAGAACCTGCAGGGCGCGGTCGCCGTTGCCGACAGAGTCGGCGGTCGTGACGCCGGGGATGAATTGGCCGAACGTGCCGCCGGTGGCTTTGTCGCGGCTGAACGTGCGGGCGGTGACGACGAGCGAGGAGTCGGACGGCGTCGTGGCGACTACCGAACCGTTGCCCGTCGTCAGGTTGAATTGTTTGACGAGCACGTTGTCGAGCGCTTTCACTTCTCCGGGAGCGATCGAGACTTGCGTCGTCGCTGCCGGGGTGCTGGCTCCCTGCGCGTAGTACTGGAGGGTCACATTCGCTGTCGACGCGCCGCCGTTGAAGACGCGCATGTCGGTGTGGAAGTTCGAGAAGCCGTTGTCGAACTCGGCGACGCCGGGGAGCACGAAGCGCGACGTCGCGATCTTCGACGCGTCCGTCGGGAAGACGAGCAGCGGATCGGTCGTGGTGTTATCGAGCACGGAAGCGTACGAACTGATGCGGCCCGTGTCGCTGGTGACGCGCACTTCGACGCGGGCGTCGGCGACGTTGGGGAGAACGACGCCATTCACGTTGAAGAAGGTGTCGAGCTTGATCTGCTGTGACTCATACGGTTTGAGGCTGTAGGAGCGTTCGGCGAGCTTGTTGCCGGCATCGTCGAACAGAGTGGCCACGAAATCGACCGGCTGGCCTGCGCCTTCGACGAAGCCGAGGTTGGTGCGGAATCCGCCGCTGGCATTGCTCTGTGCGACCTGTTGCAACGAGATCTTCGACGTGTCGCTCTTGCTGAGGAAGTTCGCCAGTTGCAGCGCCGGGATGAACTGACCGAACGTCCCGAGGCTGGTCACGCTGTAGGTGCGGCTGGAGGCGACGGTGGCCAGCGTGATGCTGACGGGATCTTTGCCCGCGTAGTTCAGCGGCCGGATCTCCAGCGATCCGATTCCCGCTTCGCCGAGCGATCCCGAGCCGTACCAGTCTTTGACGATGTCGTTGAGCGCCTTCGTCTCGCCGCCGGCAACCGAGATCGTTGTCTGCTTGCCGTTCTGCGTGCCGTCGGTATTCGCCGGCGTGTACGTGAGTTGATACGTGATCGACTGCGCGGCGGTGTTGGTCAGGCGAACATCGCTGACGAAGCGCGTGCCGATGCCGTCGGCGTGCGCGATGGCAGGGATGAGCAGCGCGTTGAAGGGGGCGTTCGGATCTTTCGGTACCGGGGTGACCGGCGCGACGACGCTGACGGAGATAGGAACGGTGTTGGTAGCGGGCGGATCGCCGAGTGCGCCGGTTTTCCCTGGGGCGGGCGTGCGGATGACGGTGACGCTGGCCTGCGTGGCGCCGAAGTCGAGCTGTGACGTGTCGATCGTAACGGTGACCGTCACCCCCTCGGCAGGCAGAGCACCGCTCGACGGCGAGACGGTGACGAACGATTCATCGGAGCTGACGCTGTAGGTGTCACCCAGAGCCAGCGCGGTCTTGCCGGCCGTTACGAAACCTGGGATGAAGAGCGACTGACGGACGGCGCAGTTCGGACCGGTGCACGGCGCCTGGGCGAAGTCGAAATTGGCCTGCGTCGCAGCTTGCGGCGCGGTGACGAGAGTGCTGCCGGCCTGCCCATACGAGCCGAGGCCTCCACAGAGCGGAGCGTTTGCGACGCGGTAGTAGTAACGCGTATCGGCCGTCACGGTATGCGTGAATGTGCGCGAGCCCACGCCGGTCACTTCGAAGTTCACGGCATCGCTGAAATCGGCCTTGGTCGCTTCCTGCAGTTCGTTGCGGACGTCGAGTTGCGGATCGAAGTTCCAGGAGACGGTGTACGTCGATCCTGAAAGCACGGCCGGCGGTGTGCGGACCGACATCGTCCGCGGCGCACAGTTGATCGTGATCGTCACGGTGCTGCTGTTTGTGCTGCCGCAAGCGTTGGTGACCTTCACCCAGTAGTCCGTGAAGCCGGTGGCTTGCGGGGTGACGGTGAGCACCGGGCCGGTGCCGCCGGAAACGGGGTTGGATGGATCGCCCGACGCTGCGCGATACCACTGGTAGGAGACCGCGCCGGAGGCGACAACGGAGACGGAGATCGGCACGCCGAAGTTCCCGG
>DATLVW010000291.1:0-3968 GCA_035577085.1 Thermoanaerobaculia bacterium | reverse complement strand
GGGGGTGGGGGGGGGGGGAGTACCGGTCACGCGAAGACGCGAAGACGCGAAGGGAAGCCGGACAGCGCGCGGTTCATGCCGAAGTATCTCCGACCCCCGATCCCCGACAACCGACAACCGACAACCAGATCTCCCACCCCCCACTCCCCACCCCCCACACCCACCCCGTGCTACCCTTTCCCGACTCCCTTAATTCAACATGGTCAAGCTCCCGACGGTCGATCGAGTCATCTCGCTCGTGCGCAAACCTGGGCAACCGCTGCCTTCGGCCGCGGTCTCGAAGACGCGGGAGTCGCGTCTGCGCGGCGCGTTCGATCATGCGCCGGTCGGAATCGCCCTCGCCTCGATGCACGGCACGTGGCTGGAAACGAACGAGCGATTCTGCGAGCTGATCGGCTACACGCGCGACGAACTGGCGCGCATGACGTTTGCCGAGCTCACGCACCCCGACGATGCGCGGACCGAGGAGCGTCTGATGCGGCGGCTGCTCGCCGGCGAAGTGCCAGCCTACCGCATCGAGAAACGGATCATGGGAAAGAAGGGGAGACATCGCGAGCTTGAGGTCGTCTGCGCCATCTCAGGAAGCGACGACGCTCCGTTCCTCATTTACATCGTCGATCATCGTTCGCGTGCGGCACCGGAGCAGGGACAGGTGGAGACTCCGGTCCATGCCCGCACAGCGTCGCATAACGCCGAGCTTCTTCTCGCGGTCATCGACCGGCTGCCCGACATCGCCATCATTCGCACCGATGACAAGGGGCTCATCGCTGGCTGGAATGCTGGTGCGGAGCGCATTCTCGGATACAAGCGCGACGAGATCATCGGACGCCCGAGGCGGATGCTGTATCGCGACAATGAAGGGTGGGCCGGCGTCTCCACGCAGCAACTCAACGCCGCAGCGTCGGGCAGCCTCGACCTCGAAGACTGGCGCGTGCGCAAGGACGGTAGCGAGGTCTGGGTCCGCACCAGCATCACCGCGGTGCGCATCGCCGGCAGCGTCAAAGGTTTCGTCGAAGTAATCCGAACGCCGGAGCGTCCGGAACCGAAGACGGCTGCGTTGAAGCAGAGCGTGGAGTCGATGCAGGCGGAGCTTCGCAAACGCGAGCGTACCGAGGATTCCCTTCGCTCAGCTGTCGAAGAGCTGCGACTCACCGGCGAGCAGACGATGGACGAGCTCAAAATCATGACCGACGCCCTTCGCAAGGAGCTCGAGCGGCGGAAAAGGGCGGAAGAGGAGCTACGCGCGATCCATGAGCGCGCCTCGCGAACCGTCGTCCTGCCGCCGGCGCCGGCGGAGTCGGAGATCGTATCGACATCGATGCCCCCGCCGCGAAAGTGGAAATCGCTCGGCGACGGGAATCCCGCGGAGCTGCTCGTCAAACACATCTCGCACGAGCGTACCGGCCGGCTTGTCGTGGCCAGCGGTGCGCGCGAGAAAGAGCTGTTCGTCGACAAGGGAAAGATCATTTCCTGTTCCTCGAACGATCCATCGCGCTTTCTGGCGCAGCGGCTCATCGGCAGCGGATTGATTTCCGAGGAGCAGAGGCAGAAAGCGCTGGAGATCCAGAGCGAGACGCGCCTCGCACTCGGCCGCATCCTGGTGATCCTCGGCGCCCTGACCGAGAACCAGCTTCACGATGCTATGCGCAGCAAAGCGGAGGAGGAGATCGCCGAGCTCTGTGGGTGGCGCGACGCGAAGTTCGTGTTCGTTGAGGAAGAGATTCCGACCTTGCAGCTCGTCCCGCTCCGCATCGACGCCGCCGAGCTCCTCGTTCATCAGGTCGTGCAGCAGATCGACCATCGCGCGGCGCCGGCTCCGGCAACGTCGCATGGGCTGGAAGCGATCGACGTCGCGCGCATCGTCGACGACGCCGTCACCGACCTGGTCATCGACGACATCGCCTCCGCCGCCGACGAGATCGCATTCAACATCGAAGCGATCTCCTCGAAAGCCGAGATCCTGATCGCCAGCGCCAGCGGCAAAACCAAGCGCTTTCACCGCGCAAGCTGCGGCAGCGCCAAGCGCCTCGCCGACGAAACGCGCGTCGTGTTCATGAGCGCCCAGGAAGCGATGAACGCGGGATACGACGCGTGCCGGATGTGTTTTCGGGATTGGTGATCCAGAACCCTTAACCACAGAGGCGCAGAGAGCACAGAGGTCTCCGTGTCCTTCGTGTCTCTGTGGTTAAAGGTTTGTCCGCCTGGAAACAGGAAGTCCCCTGCTACAATCCACACGTCCGGCTCCCCGCGACGAAGACTGGAGAACACATGCGACGAATCGGCGCGGCGGCCATCTTTTTATTCACTTCCCTTCCTCTTTTCGGACAGACTCCCAGCGACGGACAGGCCAGTAGCGACTGGACGTTCAAGACGCGGATCGAGTTGCGGGCGAACTACCGCGACAGCAAAGAGGAGAAGTTCGCGCTCAAGTTTCCCTTCCAGCCGATTCAGCTACCGGTCGGGCAGACGACCGCCTTCGAAGAGACCGTGGATGCTGGTGCGCACACGGAGCTCAGCGTCGCGCAGCTCAAGCTCGACCTCGGCTACGGCAACTGGTTCCTTGCGCATACGCAGTTGCACGCACTGGACAAATACCGCCGCAATCCAACCAGCGCCGACCGGAAGATCGACGCCGACGAGCTGTGGATCCAGTTCGGACCGCGGCCGGAGTTCCTGGACCGCCCCGAGCGGACGTCGTTTTTCGTCCAGATGGGCAAGTTTGTGAAGATGGAACGCCAGCCGATCCGCGTGCTGGAAAGCTACGGACTGGCGGCCACGTCCTTCAACCGGTTCGAGGATGTCGGCGTCATGACCGGCGGTTCGGTCGGGCGCAATTTTTACTGGCGCCTCACCGGCACGACCGGCAATCCACTCTACATCCGTGATCCGAACGCGCTCGCGGGCGACAACGGGATCAATGAACTGCTGCAGCCGCATCCCGATCCGCGCTTGAAGTCCGGATTCCCGATCCTGTACGACACGCGTGTCGAGGACCTGGCGCTGGACACCAAGAACAAGTCATTCGGGCAAGGCCTGGGATACCGCTGGCAAAACGACGCGCAGACATTCGGGTTCGACGCGGTCGCGTTTCACTACCGCCGCAAGTTGCGCGACGATGAGAGCGCGCCGCTGACCGGAACGTTCTACGGTGTCGATCTCGACTTGCTCGAAGGCCCGCTGGACCGCGGTCTGCCGATTCGCGGCAATAAGAAGGAGGAGACCGGCGCGCGTATCTACACCGAGTTGAAGGGCCTGACCTCCACGATCCAGTTCACCAGCCAGTCGGTGGCGGGCATGCACCGCAGCGGCGCAGAGGCAGAGTTCGGGTACAAATTCGGATGGTCGGGTGGCCCCTCGGTCGGCGGCGAGTCGCTGCTGCAGAGCGTCCAGCCCGCCGTGCGCTGGAGCGAGCTGCACTACGGCTTCAAGGGAAACGGCACGCAGTATCCGGCGCCCAGCATCTGGTGGAACTGGACGAAGATCGACGCCGGCATCCGCATCGGTTTCGCAAAGAACGTCGACCTCACCATCGAGCGCGCCCGGAACAACATCGGCGCGCCAAAGAAGATCCATCCCGACGAAACGCTGGCCACGGTCCGCATCAAGATTTGAAACAAGGAGTGCAGGCGTCTCGCCTGCGGCCGGCGGGCGTCCCGCCCGACGGTGAGCCCCGGCGTTCGTGTCGGAAGATGCAGAGTCTCGCCGAGCTCGACAACATCCTCACCAGACTCGGCAACGGTGATCACGAGCAACCGCTTGTTACGATTGCCGGACATTACGCCCTGAATCGGTCATGTAGTGGCCTCTCATCTCTCCTACTACTATCGGTCGCGTAACCTTTTGCCGCCTGATCCGTCACATGATCAGATCAGGTGGGAACCACCAGATCGACCGAGAAATTTGTCTCCGGCAATGCCGGTTCGAAACGGGAGCAAATTTCGCGGTCTCACGTCACTTTCAGGGGCAAA
>DATLVW010000290.1:0-11264 GCA_035577085.1 Thermoanaerobaculia bacterium | reverse complement strand
GCGCCGGCGACCATCTCGTAAAGCAGCGTCGCGGCGGAGAAGAGATCGGTGCGGCCATCGACCGGCGCGCCGAGGATTTGCTCGGGCGCCATGTAGCGCGGCGTGCCTACGATCATGCCCGAGAGCGTGAGAGGCGAGTGGCCGGGCTGCATCGTCGTCGCATCGGCGGAGAGTTGCGCCGGCTGCAGCTCGCGCGCGAGCCCGAAGTCGAGGAGCTTGACGCCGTAGCCGGTAAGGAAGACGTTCGACGGCTTGAGATCGCGATGCACGAAGCCGCGGCCGTGCAACGCTTCGAGCGCGGTGAGTATCGCCAGCGTGATGCGGATGGACTCAGCGAGCGGGAGTGCGCCGCGGGTCAGGCGCTCGCCGAGCGACTCGCCGTCGAGCAGCTCCATCACCAGGAACGGCGTCCCCTCGGTGTCGCCGATGTCGAAGAGCTGGCAGACGTTCGGATGCGACAGACTGGCCGCCGCGCGCGCCTCGCGCAGGAAGCGCTCACGCGCCGATGCGTCGCCATTATCGCGAATGGTCTTGATGGCGACGGCACGATGCAGCCGCTCGTCTTCCGCGGCGTAAACGACGCCCATCCCACCCTCACCGAGCTTGCGCACGATGCGATACGGCCCGATCTGATCGATCATCGGAGAGGCATTATCGCCTCTTCCTCCTGTCATATCGTGGTCTCTGAGAACTCTGTGCCGCTGTGGTGACCGGTTTTCTAATCGGAGGTCGGATCGTGGCGTGTCAAGATGTGCGAAGTCATGAACGACTTCGAAGGCCGTGTCGCCATCGTCACCGGTGCGGCGCGTGGATTGGGACGCGCGGCGGCCGAACGTCTTTATGAGCGGGGCGCGGCCGTCGCGGTGAATGTGCGCGATCGTGCGCGGGCGGAATCGCTGGCGCAGTCGCTCGGCGAGCGCGCACTCGCAGTTCCAGGCGACATCGCAGCGCCGGGTATTCCGGAGGAGATCGTCCGCGCGACCGTCGAACGGTTCGGGCGGGTCGATATCCTTGTGAACAATGCTGCCTTCGCACGATCGACGCGCTTTCCGAGTCTTTCGGCCGAGGAGTGGCGGGAAGCGCTGGAGGTGAACCTCACCGCGCCGTTCCTCTTCACGAAGGCCGTGCTGCCGATCATGAAAGCGCAGAACTACGGGCGCATCATCAATGTCTCGTCCTCCGCCGGCCGCACTGTGAGCACGCTCGGCGGCGCGCACTACACCGCATCGAAAGCCGGACTCCTCGGCCTTACCCGCGCGAGCGCGAAGGAGCTCGGACAGTTCGGCATCACAGTGAACGCGGTTTGTCCGGGAATGATCGACACGGAGCTGACGCACGAGAACGCGAGCTCCGAGTTGCTGACGCGACTAGCTGCCAGTTATCCGGTCCCGCGGCTCGGGACGTCGCTGGAGGTCGCGGACTTGATCTGCTTTGCTGCCTCCGAGGCGGCGGGGTACATCACCGGGGCATCGTTCGATATCAATGGCGGGGATTTGATGATGTGAGGTTTGCAGGAGGTCGCTCCGTTGAAAGAAACCACACGTGTCCTCGTCGCCCTGGTTGCTGCGCTGATCTGCGGGATTGCCATCGCTGCTTCGGGGAACGCTTCGCTGCTCCGGGCTGTCGATTTCATCGTGCCTGTGGGGACGTTGTGGGTGAACGCGATCCGCATGACCGTGATCCCCCTGGTCGTGTCGTTGCTCATTACGGGCGTCGCGTCCGCGGATGATCTCCGGTCGATTGCGCGCATCGGCGGTCGATCGCTGGTTACGTTCGTTGCACTCCTGGCCGGAACGGCGGTCGTAGTGATTCCGCTCGCGCTGGCGATGTTTCAGATGCTTCCGCGCCGGCTCGGAATCATGGCGCTACCCCGAGGCGCAGCGGAGGCGGCCGGCGATCTGGCGGGAGCCGGACAGAGCCAGACGTTTTCGGCGTGGCTGTCGTCGTTGCTTCCTTCGAATCCGATCGCTGCCGCGGCGTCGGGCGCGATGATGCCGCTGGTTCTCTTCACGCTCCTCTTTGCTCTTGCGGTGGCCCGCACGCCCGATCCGGCGCGCGCCACGCTGCTCGGATTCTTTCGCGCGCTCGGCGATGCCATGCTCACTCTGGTGCGGTGGGTGGTGATGCTCGCGCCGCTCGGCGTCTTCGCGTTGGTGCTGCCGCTCGCGGTTCACGCGGGAGCGGAACTGGCTGGCGGCATCGGTTTCTACATCGCCGTGTATTCGGCCGGCAATCTCATCGTGACGCTGCTGCTTTATCCCGTAGTCGCGCTGGCGGCTCGGATTTCGATGCGGCGCTTTGCCAAAGCGGCACTGCCGGCGCAGCTCATCGCATTCAGCTCGAGCTCGTCCATCGCATCCCTTCCTGCTCTCGTCGAAAGTGCGGAGCGCGGACTCGAGCTTCCGAATCGTGTCACCGGATTCGTGCTGCCGTTGGCCGTTTCCACATTCAAGATCGCCGCTCCGCTGTCGTGGACCGTGGGCGCGCTCTTCATCGGCTGGTTCTACGGCGTCCCATTGCACGCGACGGCGATCGCCACGATCGCGTTCGCCGCCGTCTTCCTGTCATTCGCGGTACCGGGCATTCCTCGGGGCGCCTTCATCATGCTCACACCGTTGTTTCTGGCCATCGGTCTGCCGGTCGAAGGGATCGGGATCCTCATCGCCGTGGACGCGATTCCGGATACCTTCTCGACCGTTCTCAATGTGACCGGCGATCTTGCCGCGACCGCGCTGGTGGCCCGAGGGGAGGAGGAGAGCGCGGTGATCGAGAGTGAACAGACCCCGACCGCTTGACGGGTTCCGGACTTGTCCGGAAAAACAAAGCGGGACCACCCGTGAGAGTGGTCCCGCCGCGGATTCGCGATTCGAGAAACGTTAGTCGTTGAATTCGAGAGCGACGTCCGATTCGCAGAAATCGAACATGGCCGGCTCGGACTCGGAACCGTCTGCGTAGACGGCCTTCACGTGCTGCTTGCAAGCTTCGTTGTTGGTCGACTTGTCCCACACGAGCTCGACGGTCTGGCCTGGCTTGATGCCTTTGCCGATGTCGAAGAAGCCGTACTTCGCGCCGTCTTCGGAAACAAGGATCTTGGTGATGACGGTCTTCGTGCTGTTGGTGACCTTGAACTTGTATTCCTCGGCGTACGCGGAGATCGAGGCCAGGGTGGTCAGGAGGAGGGCGAAAAGCAGTACTTTGACAGACGTTTTCTTCATGAACGTTATCTCTCTCTTGTATTGGATTAAATGCGCACCGGGTGGGTCCCGGCGTGGACGATCAATTAATAGTATAACTGTTGGAACGGGTACGCAATAAGGATTTGAGAGATCCATGGAGTCAGTCTCAGTCATATGGGTTCCCCATGATTCTTATGACCGACCGAAGGGCGCTGTAGCGTCCCACGATTGTTCAGCGTAGAGTGGCGCGCACGGGCCTCGTCCGCCTTCCAAATCCAACCAGTACTTTAGAGGAGATCGCGCCATGCCTGATTCCTTTTCCTCCACGTCCAGCACATCGTGGGGCGGCAACATTCTCGGATCGATCAAGAGCGTGTTTTTCGGTTTCATCCTGTTCGTGGTCTCGGTTCCGCTTCTGTTCTGGAACGAAGGAAGGGCCGTCCGCACGTCGAAAGGGCTGACCGAGGGACTCGGGGCGGTCGTATCGGTGCCGCCGGATTCCGTCGATCCCGGCAAGGAAGGGAAGCTCATTCATACGAGCGGCGCCGTGAAGACCGACGCCCCGGTCGTCGATGACCAACTGGCCGTGCAGGCGACTGCGGTGAAGCTGACCCGCAACGTCGAGATGTTCCAGTGGAAAGAACACGAGAAGAGCGAGTCGCGGAAGAAAATCGGCGGCGGCACCGAGACCGTGACGACGTGGGACTACAAGAAAGAGTGGGCAAACGGGCGGATCGACTCCTCCAGCTTCAAGCATCCGGAAGGGCACGAGAATCCGGAGGCTCCGCCGTTCGAGACCAAGACCTTCGTCGCGAACAAAGTGACGGTCGGCGCGTTCACGATGTCGCAGGAACAACTCGGGCAGCTGACGAACGCGACGAGCCTGCCGGTCGACTCCGCGGCGTTGGAGCAACTGCCGGCCGACGTAAAGGATCGTTTCAAGGTGTCCGATGGGAAGTTCTACGCAGGCGACGATCCGGCCACGCCGAAGGTCGGCGATGTACGGATCTCGTTCCAGGTCGTGAATCCCTCCAACGTCAGTCTCGTCGGCGTCCAGAGCGGACAGAGCTTCGTTCCGTATCAGACCTCGACCGGAACCTCGATTCTGCTCGTGGAAGAGGGGACGCTCACGGCGCAGCAGATGTTCAAGAAGGCGCAGGACGCCAACACGTTCCTGACGTGGCTGATCCGCGGTGGCGGGTTCTTCCTGATGTTCATCGGCATCTTCATGCTGTTCCGGCCGATCGTCGTATTCGCCGACGTGCTGCCGATCTTCGGGACGATGCTGGGAGCGGGGATCGGAATCTTCGCCTTCCTCGGCGCGGCGGTTCTGTCGTTCCTGGTGATCGCGGCGGCGTGGGTGATCTACCGTCCGATGATCGGCATCACGATGATCGTCCTCGCCATCGCAGCGCTCTTCTGGCTGGTGAGCGTCGGGAAGAAGAAGAAAGCAATACGCGCGGGGATGGTCACCGCGCCTGTCTCGGTCTGAGCGTTAACGCAAACCTGTGAATGGTGAAGAGTGTTTCACTCTTCACCATTCACTCTTCGGTTCTTTACGGCGTGCAGGCCGAGATCAAGACTCGGCAGCGGCGGCCGCCTTCATGGCGGCAATGTTCGACCGCGCTTTCCTTCGCCTCGCGGAGGCTCGTGTCATGGGCCCAGCCGTAGATCTGCCCGTCCTCCCCCGTGGCCAGAGCTCCGCAGCTATTGCGGAACCAGACCTCGATTTTGCAGTCGCGTCCTTCGCACCGTTCGAGAGCGCGTCTCTCTGCGGCCTCGCGGCTGCCGGCGTTATCCGCGTAGCCGTAGTGGCCTGTGCGGCGGGAGTAGGCGATCGCGCCATAGCGATCGGCGCGAGCGAAGGCCGATGTTCCCAGGAGAGTTGCAAGAGCACCAACAGCAATGATTCGCATCAACATGGTTGTCCCTCTTTTCTCGTTCAAAGACTCGAGGATCGCCCGGGTCATCCGGGCGCCTTGAAGGCCTGCGGATCAGGTGTGGGAATCGATGGCAGGTGCGCCGGCGATCTTGTCGTCGACGTACTTCCTCTGGCTGAAACGGAGGATGCAGATGGCAATCGTCATCGCCACCACCGTAGCGGCAAGGAGTCCCAGCTCCACGAGCGTGTTGTGAAAGATGGCCGGGTTGACCTCGGTCTCCGTCGATGTGGCCGTGATGACCAGCATGCGCCGGATCGCGGCGATCGAGCCGATGATCAGGAAGGGCTCGGCATTCAGCGTGTGCGATTTGAGCGAGATGGCAACCGTGTAGACGATCTCCATCGTCATCATCACGAGGAGCACGGTGTTCAGGATCTCGATCGACTTGTGCTCGATGATCTTCGGCCCGCCCTGCGTCGCTTCCCACAGGTCATGCATGCCCGAGTAAAGGAGCAGCACGGCCACCATCACCAGCGCGACTCCGATCAACACCAGAACCGCGCTCTCGGCGGAGCCCAGGTAGACTGACGCCTTGGAGGTCCAAGTTTTTCCTTCGTCTTCGTGTTCGCTCATAGCTCAGCAGTATAGGCCGATCGAAGGCTGCCGCAATCAACGAATATCGCTTCCGGCCAGGCGGTCTGAAACGCCCGGGGTGAGGATCAAATCGACCGTGGTAGGCTGAACGCGCACGAAAAAACAACATCAGGGAGAGAGTCTTATGTTATTGGAACGAAAAACGTACGTCGTCAAGGAGCACGTCGCGTTTGCCAAGCTGACTGCCACCTACGACCTTCTCGATGCCGAGAGCGGAGCACCGATCGGCATTGCCAAAGAAGAGCCGCCAGGCTGGGCCAAGTGGATGCGGCTCGTCGCCAACAAGCACATGCTGCCGACAGCCGTCAATGTCTACGAAGGAACGAGCACGACGCCGTTGGTCTCGATCCAGCGCGGCTTCACGTTTCTCCGCGCCAGAGTCTCCGTGGTCATGGGCGACCGCACGATCGGACACTTCGAAGCGAAGCTGATGTCGGTCGGTCCTTCCTTCCGGATTCTCGACGCGCAGGATGTGGAGATCGGATCGGTGAAGGGCGACTGGAAAGGGTGGAACTTCAAGATTACGAGCTCCACCGGCGAAGAGCTGGGAACGATCGCGAAGAAATGGGACGGGCTGGGGAAGGCGCTGTTCACGAATGCCGATACCTACGTGATCGCGCTCTCGGCCGGGGCCGCGGGGCGGCCGGATGTCGCCGCGCTCCTGCTTGCGGCGGGACTGGCGGTCGATACCGTCTATCGTGAGAAGAAGTAAGCGCGAGAAGAAGTAAGAAACGCAAATGGAGGGCGGGCGCGTGCCCGCCCTCCGAAGTTTTGGCGGCCTAGGAAACCGTGAAGTTCGCGGACTTCTTGTCCTTCTGGGCGCCGGCGTCGTCGGTCAGCACGACTTCCAGCGTGTACTTGCCCTTCGGCCAGCCTGCAGGCGGAGGTGAGAAGGTGAAATTCCCGTCCTCGCCTTTGGCCAGATCGATCGTGGTCTCGAGGCCCGGGATCGGACCCTTCGTCTGCCCTTCCACTTCGTCGATGAGCAGGCGGCCTGTGACTTTGACCTTGCCCGAACTGGAGATGGCGGCGACCGCGTAAACCGTGTCGCCGGTTGCAAACGCGGAGGTCTCGGTGGCGACTGCCTTGTCCTTGCCGAGCTTCAGCGACTTGATGGCCGTTTCCGTCGTGCACGCAACGGCCAGAATCAGAAGAAGACCCAGGCCGGCCACTGTCCATTTTGCTTTTTTCATTCTTGTTCCCCTTCCCGAAGGTTCGGCCTCGGGTCCGCTGTGTGTTAGTCAGGGCATGCAGGTTGCGCGCCGCTCTTGTTCGTTACTCAGACTTCTTTTCGCACTTCAACAGCCGTTCGTCGGTGATGTTCCAGACCGCTGAGTCATCGCACAGCGCAACAGCGGACACGATGCATTCGTCACCGTCTTCGTCCACGATCTTGATGTCGTACTTATTGCATTCGATGTCGGTCAGGGTGAAGGTGCCCCCGTTCGCTTTGATCACGGCATCGCCGAGCTGGTCGGGACCCCATTCATCCTTCTCGCTGGTCGGCGAGAGAAACAGGTGGTGAATCTCCCACTTGCTCTTGTTGTGAACCTTGATGCTGGAGGCGGCAAAGGCGGGGACGGAGATGGAGGAAACCGCAACGGCGGCAAAGACTGCGACGACAAGTGCGTGACGTAGCTTGTTCATGAGACTCCTTGTTGTCGATGAGGCATCGACCAGATTTAGGTTTATCGCGGGAGAAGCGGAAGCAACATTGCTGCCGCCCCACACCGCAGATTCGATTGTTTGTTTGTTGCCGCCAGTCCCGTTCGTCAACGCCGGCGCGTCGACAGGGAACAGCGAGCGCCCTTCACCATGAAGCAGAGATCCGCGATCTCGATCGGCGAGCGGGATGGGTTCACGCATGCGGCAGCGAGGAATGAGTGGGTCTGAGTGCCCTGGCATTTTCCTGATTGGTCGAGGACGCTTCGACGGGCGCTGACGATACGCGGTTCCGGGGTGAAAGTCACGGGCTTTGTGATGGTAATCCTCCCGTCTGGGAGGGGCTATCGGACGTTTATCTTATGTTGAGATTTCGGGCTTGCGACACCCGCGGAGCGCTCTCTCCATTGCCAGCGACTCCCTTCCAATCGAGCGCCTTCTCCCCCCGGGCCTTTTCGGGGGGAGAAGGTGCCGAAGGCGGATGAGGGGGGCTGCAAAAGGATCGCAGCAACCAGATTGGTAGTTTGTTTTTCAACTGTGCCGCGACAGTCAGACGCCCCCTCATCCGGCCTTCGGCCACCTTCTCCCCCACAAAAAGCGTGGGGGAGAAGGCGCTCGATGGGAGTGCGCCGCCGCTATTCCCTACAAGGGTGAGATGCGCCGATTGCCGGGGTCGGGGCCACCCCCTAACCTCGATTAACGGCGACTCGTATAGGGCGCGCACGCTGCTCCGGTTTTGCAGGATCAGCCTTGCTCCTCCCCACCGCTTTTGGTTACTGCCATTCAGCCAAGGGGGTCCATTTTTGACCAATAACAAGTTCATTCAAGAGGCTTACAATGTGATTTGTATTGCGCCGTCATAGGGAAGTTCTGGTAGCATGCACAAATCAAAGTGCACTCAGCACAACAAAAGGAGTGAATAACGTGCCTAGACCAAGAGCGAATGTCTCAACCCCCTCGTTGTCCGCCGGACAAGCCGCCTATGTATTGGAACGGTTAGTTGCCGAACGGCGGATCTCTGCCGCAGAAGTCAATCGTTGCATCGGCGATATGCATCGTGAGATCAGTGATCTCGAGTCACGTCTGCAGTCGCTGCGCGCGAATGCCGGAGCTGCGCCGAGCGCACCTTCAGCTCCCCGCCGCGGCCGTCCACCCGGAAGTGGCCGTGGTCCTGGCCGTCCGCCGGGAAGTGGACGTAAAGCCGCGCCGCCTGCCGCCGCACCCGCGGCTGCCGCAGCGCCAGGCGCTGCACCGGCTCCGGCCAAGCGCCGCCGCCGTACCCGCATCACTGCCGAGCAATTGGCATCGCGTCAGTTGCAGGGCCGTTATCTCGGCCTGATCCGCCAGATTCCGGCAAGCCGCCGGGCTGCGTTCCAGAAGATCGCCAAGGATCGCGGACGCGAAGCAGCAATTAACGAAATGAGAATGACGCTCAAGAAGTGAGCGCTCCGTCAGTAATTCGTAGTGAAGGGCGCCTGTCAGGGCGCCCTTTTCTTTTCGCGCTGCTCGTCCTTTGCGCTTGCCTGCCCGACCAGGTGCAGGCTTCTGTGCATACGACGCACGTGACCCTCCTCCATTTCTCCGACTATCACTCGCACGCGCTGCCCTTCTACTCCGAGGGGCGGGAAGGGGAGGGCGGGATCGCCAGGGCGATCGGGTACCTCCGGCGCGAGAAACTTCGCGGCGCGCTCGTCTTTTCCGGCGGCGACATGATCAACAAAGGATCGCCGGCCTGGTCCGATAAGTACCGCTGCGCGGAGTGGCCGTGGTTGGACGGCGTGGTCGATGCGATGGCATTAGGCAACCACGAGCCTGACTACGGATTCGAGGCCATGCAGACATGCATCGGATCGATCCATTTCCCGGTGCTCAGCGCCAATACAGAGGGATTCAGTGGCTCCCATCTTTTCGTCGTGAACGGTATCCGCATCGGCGTCTTTGCCATTGCCGGAAACGATTTCCGTACGCTGGTGAAAGATCCTGCGCTTCATTTCGGAGAGCCGGTCGAAGCGGCCCGCGCGGCGGTGCGCGCGCTGCGGGAAACGCAGCATGCCGACGTCGTCGTCATGATCGGTCATGAGCATCTCGACGACGATTTCGCGCTGGCCCGCGCGGTACCCGGCATCGACCTGATTTTCGGTACACACAGTCATTTGAAGCGCGCGTTGACGCGCATCGACGGCACGGCGACGTGGTTCATCTCGCCGTTTCAGTATCTGACGTACATCAGCCGCGTGGTCCTCACGTTCAAGGGACGGACGCTGACGGACGTACGCGGCCGGCTCGTTCCGGTCGATGCGCACATGCCCGAGGATAAGCAGGTGGCGATGCGCGTGGCGAAGATGCAACGCGATCTGGAGCGCGATACACAATACGCGCCGCTCTTCGTCAGCATCGGGAGTATGTCCGCACCGCTGAGCGTCGAGGCCCTTGCCGCGAAATCAGTAGCGGTCATGCGCGATGCCGCGAATGCGGATGTCGCTCTTTCGACAGCCAGCAGTTTCCGGCAGGCTCTTCCACGCGGCAACGTGACGGTCGAAGCATTGCGCGCGGCCCTGCCATACGACAACGAGATTTTCATCTACTCACTTCGCGGCGATGCCGTCGAGAAGTTGCTCGCCTACGGCCGCTCCCGCGAGGGAAGCGATTCGGTAGCGATCGTCGCCAGACCCGCCTCGATCGAGCCGCAGAAGACGTACCGCGTAGCGACGACCGACTTTCTCGCGAAGACTGCACCCGGGTATCGCGATTTCTTCGCCGGCCTGACTCCCGAGACTCCGGGGCTGCACGTGCGGGAAGAAGTGAGGAAGTGGTTAGGCAGAGATCAGAGATAAGAGATCAGGGGAGGCGCAGGCCTGATCTCCGGTCTCTTCTTAATGATCTCTACGTCATGAGAAGACAGAGATCAGAGACAAGAGATCAGGGGAAGCCGGAGTCATGATCTCTGATCTCTGATCCCAGCTTCCCGATCTCCTCTCCTGAGAAGGATAGAGATCAGAGACAGGAGATCAGGGGAAGCCGAGTCCTGATCTCTGATCTCTCGTCTCTGCCTCCTGATCTCTGTCCTCACCACCACGAGTGATCCCTCATCCTTGACCCGACGCGCTTCATCGATATGATGCAGCCATGACCGCTGCCGCTCCCGCGACACCGACCGTTCAGCATCCGCCGCGCGTCCCCTGGATCGTCGCCTTCTACCGCTCAGCCATCGTCAAGAAAGCCGTCATGGCGGTTACGGGCATCTTCCTCTTCGGCTGGATCTTCCTGCACATGCTCGGCAATCTGAAGGCCTACATGGGCCCCGAGCATTACAACGCCTACGCGCAGTTCCTGATCACGATGGGGGCGCCGCTGCTGCCGAACAAAGCGGCACTCATCGCCGTTCGCACTCTGCTGTTCCTGGCGGCCGTATTTCACATCGTCGCCGCTACGCAGTTGACGATCATGAATCGCAAGGCGCGGCCCGTCGGCTATCGGGATCGTGAGTACGTCGCCGGGACCTATGCGGCGCGGACGATGCGGTGGGGCGGCGTCATCATCCTGCTCTTCGTCTGGTACCACATCGGACACCTGACCTTCGGCAAGTTCCATCCCGATTTCATCGAAGGCGACGTCTACCACAACTTCGTCACCGGCTTTCAGGTGTGGTGGGTGAGCGCGATCTACATCATTGCCAACCTTGCGCTGGGAATGCACCTCTACCACGGCCTCTGGAGCATGTTCAATTCGCTGGGACTCAACCACCCGGGATTCAATCCCTGGAAGCGCGCCTTCGCGACCGTTTTCGCGATCGTCGTCACGGCCGGCAACGTCTCCTTTCCGGTTGCCGTCCTGATTGGAATCCTGCGTTGACCCCAGCGTCATTCATAAAACCACACAGGCAGGGAAC
>DATLVW010000289.1:0-2711 GCA_035577085.1 Thermoanaerobaculia bacterium | reverse complement strand
TGCCATGGTGGCCGCTCGTGTTCATCGCTCTCGGCGTCGCGCAGATGCCACACCGCCAGTGGGTCTCAGCGGTGGCGCTGGTCGCGATCGGAATCCTGTTTCTTCCGCCGCTGCCCATCCTGCCGCACTTCCGCGTGTCGTCGATTCTCGCTGTGTGGCCGCTGCTCATCAGCGTCGGTGGGGTGTCGCTGATCCGCCAGGCGCTTTCGCCCGCAGCGAAGGGTGCGTCGAGAGCGGACTCATTCCACACTGTTGCTGTGATGGGCGGCGTCGGCCGTGCGGTGGCGTCGAGCGATTTCGCGGGCGGCGATGCCGTCGCGGTGATGGGAGGATGCGAGATCAACCTCGGCGGCGCGAAGATCACGAAGGAAGCCACGATCGACGTCCTTGCCTTCTGGGGCGGCATCGACATCCGCGTCCCTCGGGGCTGGAGAATCGAGAATCACGTCAAAGCCATCCTCGGCGGTGTCGTCGACAAGACCGATGACAACGTTCCCGCCGGCGCGCCACTCCTCGTCATTCGCGGCAGCGCGATCATGGGCGGTGTCGAAGTGAAGCACCCGAAGAGGTAACCGATGCAGACGCGCAAAACTTTGACCCGCGGAACACTGGCCCTGTACGCCGTCGGCGCGGTGACCGCAGCCGCGACGATGAGCTCCGTTTTCTTCCTGTGGACCCGAGGGGCTGCGGTCGGGACATCGATCGCGGCGGCACTTCCTCCCTCACTTCTTCTTGGCGCGATCGCACTCGCATCGCGGTTCCTTTGCAGTGCATTGCCGCTGCGGAGCGCCTCACGAATGTCGATCGCAATTGCGCACGCGGGATCGGCCGCGGCGGCCAGCGGGCTGTGGATCTTGACATGGAAGTCGTGGGTGCCGGTCGTCAATGAGCACGTCGCGAAGACGCTTGCACCCGACTACTCCCTCCTCTTCGGATTGGCGATCCTCCTCTACCTCGCGGCCGTAGCTGTGCACTATCTGTTGCTCGAGGTCGAAGCGGTGCGCGAGGCCGAGGATGAAGTGCTGCGTTATCGAGTGCTGGCGCGCGAGGCCGAATTGCGCGCATTCAAGGCGCAGGTCGATCCTCACTTTCTTTTCAACAGCCTCAACGCCGTCGCTTCGATGTGCGGGTCGCGCCCGCTCGAGGCCCGCGAGATGGCGCAGCGCCTCGCCGATTTCTTCCGGTTGATCCTCCGCCTTGGCGCTCTGGAGCGCATCACGCTCAGCGAGGAGGTCGATCTCGTCACGCGCTACCTGGAGATCGAGAAGGTTCGTTTCGGCGACCGGCTCACCGTTCACATCAACGTCGATGATGCGGCGTCACAATGCCTCGTCCCGCCGCTACTTCTACAGCCGCTGGTAGAAAATGCGGTGCGGCACGGCGTCTCGTCGATGGTGGATGGCGGCACGGTCGATATTGTCGGTACTCTCGAGAATCACATGCTGCGCATCGTGATCGACAATCCGGCCGACCCAGACCGCGCTGATGTGCGCGGCGAAGGAGTTGGACTGGAGAACGCCCGAGGAAGATTGAGCGCGGTATCGGAAGGGCGGGCCATGCTTCAGGCGAAAGAAGACGACGGACGATTTCATGTCGTCATTGAGTTGCCGCGATGATCCGCGTCATCATCGTCGACGATGAAGCGCCAGCTCGCGAGCTTCTTCGCGAATACCTGACTGCCGACGACGACTGCGAGGTCGTCGCGGAGTGCGCGAATGGATTCGAAGCCGTGAAGGCGGTCGCGCAGCACGATCCCGACTTGCTCCTGCTCGACATCCAGATGCCGAAGCTCGACGGCTTCGAAGTGCTCGAGTTGCTCGACCGCTCGCCGATCGTCGTCTTCGTCACTGCGCACGATGAGCACGCACTGCGGGCATTCGAAGTCCACGCGCTCGACTATCTTCTCAAACCGTTCTCGCTGGAGCGGTTTCGTCAGGTGATGGAACGCGTCAAGCGAACAGCCGGACACCACGACCGTGCTCCGGTTGCCGGCATCGCTTCCTCGCTGCGCGCCCGTCCATTGCAGCGCGTTGTCGTGCGCGGCGAGGACGGCGCAATCCAGGTCATTCCGGTCGCGCGCCTCGACTACGCCGAAGCCGACGACGACTCAATCCTGATCGCCACTGGCGGCGCGAAACTGCGCAAGCAACAACCGATCGGCGAGCTGGCCCAGCAACTCGATCCCGCCCGCTTCGTGCGCATCCATCGCGCCTACCTCGTCAACATCGAGCGCATCGAGAAGATCGAGCTATACGCGAAAGACAGCCGCGTGGCGATCCTGCGCGATGGAACAAGGCTGCCGGTGAGCAGGAGCGGATATCAGAGGCTGCGGGAGTTGTTGTGAGACGGACCTGGTCAGTTGTCCTCGCGCTCAGAAGCGATGCGAAGTCGAAGAAACTGCACATCTGTCGCGTCGCTGGGACGAACTGTTTGTTTCGTTTCGATCAGCAGCTCCTTTTCGAGCAACAGGAATCGGCACGCCATCCACGACTTTGGTCTCGATCCCGCCGTCGGCCGCGCGAGCGAAATCGACGCCACAAGCCGATTTCAACAGATCTACAACGATTTCATCCGCGATCCTCACCACGCCATACTTTTCGATCTCATCATCGGCAATAAGCTCGATCGCATTGTCAGGAAGAACTGCCATCGCTCGCTTGAGTCTCCGCACATTTTCCGTGGAGGCCTCGACAAGGAGGTCGATGCCCTTG
>DATLVW010000288.1:0-6521 GCA_035577085.1 Thermoanaerobaculia bacterium | reverse complement strand
CATGCGCCCGCAACCAATCCGCGTCGAGGTACTCCAGATTAGCGATCGAAGCGCCGGCGAGCGTTGCGAATTCGTAGTTCCCCGTCTCGCATTTCTCGAGTTCCTGATCAAACAGCGGGCGAAGCCCGTTCCAAACAGCCGCGTGCGAGCCGCCATTCTTATCGGCAAGGCGCGACTCCCTTAGCGCATGGCCCACTATCGCGCCAATAGTTCGCCCTTTCGGCGTGTTCAACGCCTGCGTCATCGGATCACGATCATCAGGCTGCTCCGCAGCCTCAGCGCGCTCGGCGAGTATGCTGAGCAACGCCCAGCCCCGCGGGAGCAGCGCAGTCGGGTACGCGTGCTTGTCATCCCGTGTGCCAGCATCAAGCAGGTCTGCTGTCTCCGACACGAGCCAGCTCTGTGCAAAACCGGCATCCACTTCACTCCTTCTCCCTGCTTGCGGGTCTTCAAAGAGCTTCTCAAGGAAATCGAACAGGTTGAGCCATATCTCCTCCCAGTCCGCGCTAGCCTGCTGCTCCTTCGGCGCGTCCCAAAGTCGCTTAAAACCTCCGATCACGCCATGCTGATACGTCGGTTTGGCGGCCAGAAACGGAGGCAGTGCTCGTGCGAAGGCTGCCGGTGCCACAACCACCGCTTGCCTCAGCGCCTCTACGAGCGCCTCGCTTGAAACACCGCGCCACTCCGGGCGTTGCATGAAGGCGTTCAGCTTCTCGACAAGGGTTCCATGTCGCACAAACGCCACGAGTTCCTCGACTTGATATGGACTTGGACCCGGCCCCCACGCGGCTTCCATGTATGTGCTGAAATCGGGATGAATCTGAACGCTAACGCGCGGATCGCGTGCGAGCTCCGCAATCCAAGTCACTACAGGTTCGTAAGTCGTTCCAGCGATTGCCTCCAGCCACCGTCGCTGGATCCATTTCAGCACGAGTTCCGCATCTTCCACTTCCGGTGGGCCAATCTCTCTTATAGCGGCGACGGTCGCCATCTTCTGCTCTTCGTCAAACTGCTCAAAGTGGTTCCGCAACAAATGAAACAACTCGTGTATGTGGCCGGAGGCGAAGAGGTCAGTCCCCACAATCCCGTCGTAAAGGCCGCCAAGCTGGTTCCAGCGCTCATCGAGGACGTAAATGCCGATCCGCCGAAGCATCTCTACATTGCTTCGCAGAAGATCGTCGACAAACAGTTTGGCTCCCGCAAGTTCGATGTCTGACCACGCCAAAAGTACATCGCGCAAGCCCTCAACTAAACAGTTATCAGCATCGTGCCACGAATGGTTCTGAGCGTGATCCTCAACCGCCGGTCGAAACACGTAACTCCACGACACTCGCCCACCCTTACTAAACAGCTCTTGAACGCGCTCTCGGAAGATTGTGGCGGCCGCACTGCCAACCTTCTTGCCAAACTCCTCGGCGTATTGACGGATTAGTTTCTTTAGCCAGTAAGGGTCAACTATCGTCACTGGCTCTTCTTTATCTATGCCGCCGCGCTCCGATTGCCAGACGATCGCCAGACAATGAGGTAGCAGCTGAATGGCTTTGTTCCAATCGGCCGGATCGTTACTCGCAAGACAACGCCTGAAGATCCCTTCGCTCAAGGCACTGGCTACCATCATTCTGTCAAACCGACTATTCAACCATATGCTGGCGAGCTCAATATCGTCGATTGTGACGACGGCATTCGGCACAGCACCAAGTATCTCCGCGAACCTCCAGAACGTCACATAGTTATCCCGTATGTTGCCGTCCTCTTCCCGAAATGCCATCACGGCCCGGACCACGCCCATGACGCTTTGCGCGAGAGCAATATCGTTCTGTTCGTCTGAGATTCTTGCGCACTGGAGCAAGTAATTCAGCACGGGCCACTGGGGAAAGCGAATCGAATTCTCATCCACGCGCACGGGCGCGGGAGCCTCGGATGGACTAAACGCACCCTGCGCGGCAAGTTCATCGAAGAACTTTTCAGGATCTTGGCGCTTTGCGAGCAGATCGAAGCCGCGGCGGGCGTGCTCGTCGCTTTTCCTCATCAGTGTGACGAACGACTTCTCGTTCGCGCTGAGGTTAGCCATTGAGTAAGGTCTCCATCTCCTCGAATTCCTGCAGGACTGCCAAGGTCGAGGGTGGCACGGTGCGCGCGAACGCATCGAGCACCTCAATCAGCTGCTCGTGACCCCTTGGATCCATCAGGAATGGCAGCAGCTCGATCCCACAATCGCGGTAATACCGTCTCATGCTGAGCATGAGTTCTCTTTGGTGCGAAAAGTACCCTTGCAGGATGAAGTGTCGCGGCTGCGCATTAGGAGTCTTGAGGTCACGCGTCTTTAGAATGACGTACTCGAGAATCTCCAGCTCCTCGAGCCCGTAACCGATGAACAAGACGGTTTTCGTGCGGAACAGAAACTCAAGGAACGTTAGCACCGGATTCTCAGCATCGGTGGTTTTCAGTCGTCGGTCATTCTCATAATGCTTAACGTAATGCCGAGTCGTGATGATCATGCCCTCCGGCTTTCGCACGGACCCATGGAGGTGAAGGACCGCTCCCTCGCGATTGAGATTCGCCGCGGTCAACTCCTCCCGGTCGACGAAGACATCACGCCGCTTCGGCACAGCACCAACTCGCCCATCAGCAACTCCATGTACGGAAAGGGATGGTTCAGGTAGCACCTCGTCAAGCCATTCGTCACAGTTCGTGGTTACGAATGTGCGGCCGAGTTTAGCCAGGATTCCATACAGTCGCCGCCCATTCGCATGGTCTTGGCGTTCAACGGGGTGTATCAGCTTCTTGAAGTCGATCGTGATTCGCAGCTCGTCCTGCATGCCGACGGCCAGTGAAAGCTTGACGCGTGGGTTGAGACTCTTAATTTGGTCCAGCTGCGCATGGCTGAATTTACCTTGATCGACGAAGCAGTTGAACGCTGCGTCAGCGAGTTCAATCCAACTCGGACACCCGGCAAGACGGGAGGCTCCTGCTCCGATGAAGGGGATCAGGTTGCCGGCCACCTGCGCTGCTTCTCGCAGCGCGTCCGGAACGGGCGGCACTAGCAACAGATCATCGTCGGCCATAGCCTCTCAGTACTGCCATCAGCTAACTCTCGGAGCGCGTCCTTTCTGTGGCATTTGCGGGGCCGTATCGGAAGAATCAGCTTATCGGAGGAGGTCATCCAAGACCGTGCTGCGTTACGTTAAGTCTTCAGATACGACCCAACATCTTACGGTTCGGGCCTCGGGGCATCAGCTCCGGTGACGCTTTGAAGTCCACAGTACTTACTGGTACCCGTCCATTACAGACGCGTGCTGGTTGTCTCAGTTGTCGTATTTGTTCCGGTCGTGCTGGTACTGGACATTGGGTCAGTTGACTCGGTCGTAGTGGACGTGCTAGTCATGCTCGTGCTGTACCACCCGGTGGTGTCCGTTGCCGATGTCGACAGCGAGCCGTACCAGCCCGGGTCACTTCCGGTCGTTGATGTCGTCCCCGTTGGGTACTGCGCGTACTCCCAATAGTTCGCCCAGGCCTGCCCTGGACCCGGCATTGCCTGATTGTCAAACGGTCTCATAGCGATTTCCTCATCGACGTGGTGCCGGAAGTCGTCGAGCGCCTGCATTAGTGTGGGATCGGTGGTGCGCAGCTTTTTCAGCTCTCCGGCTCGCACTTCCATGAGCTGACGAAAGGCAATCTTTGCGCTGTATGTGATGCGTGGCGCGACGAGCGGGTTGTTTGCGAGCGCCGTTAACTGCTGCCAAGAACCCGCGACGTCTGTCCGTTTCGCCAGCTCACGCGTGAACGCAATCGCCGACGAATTCGCCGATAAATACTTGTCGATGAGCAGCGCTACTCTGCCAACTTCTGCTGGCGACCAAGGGAGCGGCGTGACCGTCCCGTCAACTGCGTTGGTCGGCATGAACCCGGCCCGCTGCGCAGCGAGATCTAGTTGGAGGAAGGCAGCGCTCTCGCCGTACCGCACGCTGGTGTGCTGCGTGACGAACCGCTTCAGCAGACCCAGTGCATCCGCGTCGCCGTGTGTGGCGAGGCCTGACGCAAGCGCCTTGTTCTGGAACGTGTTTGCGAGATCCGCGAGCGAGGAGTATGTCAGAAAAATACTGCCCCAAGAGTATTTCCGTTGCAGATTCGCCACTGGGTCTGGCACCGTCGGTACCGCTGCGATGAGAGGAAGGACGATGATGCCAAGGCTGACAAAGAACGCGCGCCACATCATGATTTGCTACCCCCCTTGGCAACGAGGTCCCGTCCCAGCACGAGCTTCATTTTTCGCGTGCCCGCATAAGAGACGCGTCCCCGGTACACCGGACCATTCAGGACTGGGCGCACGAGAAGATCGACGACCGGCGCTTGCTCAGGAAAGATCAGGACGATCGAGTTACCGTCCACGAGTGGAGTGATCGTGAGGCCGTTAGCGGTTCGCGGCACTTGGACTGCGCCAGTGCGATCGAGTCCGCTTACTGGCTGTTCCGCATCGTCGACGATCTCGAAAACCGCGATTTGCTCTTCGGGCTTCGTGAGATGTGTCAAGAGGACAAGCGTGATGAGCACGAGTGCAGCGGCGCCACCGGCACTTGCGACAAACCACCCCAGCTGGAGTTGGAACTGTGCGGTAAGCTCCGCTGCGAAAAGAATCGCGGGGAGGAGCGCTACGAGTAGGTAGAGGATCGCCTTTGGTGCTGGCGCGTACACGACGTTTGGCGAGAGCGCGACGAACAATGCTAGTCCCAGACTTGCAAGTCCGACGATGATTCTCAGGGCGCGCTCACGCCCCGTGACCGGAGGTGGTCCAAGCGGTGGTGACGCCGGTGCCGGCGGAATACTCATGTGGATATCTAATTATATACGGGTGCCTCACTGCGTGCACGTGAAAAGAAGCCAGCGACGCAATTTGGCCACGGCATCCGGTCGAATCCCAGTGATAGGGTAACGACGTACGGTCGTCTATGTTGACGTCGACCGGCCATTTCTTCTCCAACTGCACGACCCCGCCCCAGATCTGCGTCGGCTTCGTTCCTTTGGGGTGGGCGAAGAGGCGCATCAGCGGCGGGATTCGTTTTAGCGCTGCGGCGGTTATTCGCGGCTCGAAGCCAGCTTCGAACGGCTGCCGCGGCATCGCGAGCACCTGCGTGCCGGACGTTCGCGGCTCCGGCGACTATGCGAGTGTCGGGCGCTCAGACGTTCATGACTCGCGGCGGCTTTTGAATGACTTCCACTGTTGATGCGAACGTCTGAGCGTCAGATATTCGATTCTACGAAATTGTCTCGCGGGGTGATCCGCGTCATCGCGAACGTCTGGCCGTCAGACATTCGCGGGTCCTGTCGACATTGCGAATGTCTGACGCTCAGATATTCATGTCCAGCGGCGAGCTATGAATGACGTCCGCCGTCATAGCGAACGTCTGAGCGTCAGATATTCGATTCTGCGAAATCGTCTCGCGGGATGATCCGCGTCATCGCGAATGTCTGACCGTCAGACATTCGCGGGTCCCACCGACATCGCGAATGTCTGACGCTCAGATATTCATGACCAGCGGCGACCTTTGAATGACCACCGGCGTCATTTCTTTTCCAACTGCACGACCCCACCCCAGATCTGCTTCGGCTTTGTTCCTTTGCCGTCGGGAAATAGAGCGAAGAGGCGCATGAGCAGCGGGAGGCGTTTCAGCGTTGCGGCGGTTTGAAGCATCGAACGCACGTCGATCGGGGTCCAGCCGTACTCGGTGAAGAAGGCTGGACCTTGTTCCGGGGCGAATTTGAGCGGGGCTCCGGCTTGACCTAACTGCCCTCCGACCTGCTTCTGCAGCATCTTCAGCAATCCTGGCGAACAGAGGTCTGTCGCCCAGCGCTGAAACGAAGCCGGGGCCGCCAGATCGCGCGCCAGGGTGCTGACTTCATCGGCGGTGAGATAGACGATCAAGCCTTCGCTGATGATGACGGCCCGTTTCGCGGCGCGCCCGAGCTCCTCGAACAGCACGCGGCGGGCGCCGGCGTTCGCTAGGTCGAAGGGAATGCGCTCCAGCCGGCAAACGGGCTTCTCGCCCTTCAATACCTGATCCTTGTACGTCAGCAACTCCGGCAGATCGATCTCGATCCACTGCAGCGACGACGGCAATTCCATCCGATACGGCCGTGTATCGAGGCCGGCAGCGAGATCGATCACCATGTCGGCGCCGTTGGCGATCTCCTGCGTCACGAAGGAATCGATGTTCCAGGTGCGAGCGGTGTACGACCAAGCGTGACGATGCGCCACTTTGATCTTCGACATGATCTCTTCGCCGCGCACACCAGCCAGGCGGCGCGCGTAAGGATCGCGAAAGACGGGATTCGGTTGCTCCGTTTCCCAGGCGCGGTACATCGCCACCCAGAGTGCCGTGTCGGAAATGTTGCGGATCAGAGGCTCGGTGGTCATGGTTCTCCGTTGTATGCGATGTTGGGTAGTCACGCGAAGACGCGAAGGCGCGAAGAGGGTTTGTTCGCACCTTCGCGTCTTCGCGTGAAAGTTGGTGCGACAACCAGGC
>DATLVW010000287.1:0-3522 GCA_035577085.1 Thermoanaerobaculia bacterium | reverse complement strand
GCGAAGCTGGAGATTGACTCCGGCCAGGAAGATGGCGTTGGCCTTGTCCGGCGTTTCCAGCGACTGATTCGTCGGCGCAACGTCGTGATAGATCCGAGGCACCCGGGTGAATGGCGTCGTGCTCTTCCACGAGCCTGCGATCTCAGTCAGCTGCGCCGTTACCTGCTTCGGATCGAAGTCGCCTACGAGCGCGATCTCGGCATTCGAAGCGCCATAGAACGTCGAGTAGAAATTCTTCACGTCCTCGAGCGTGAGCGCGTTGATGTCCGCGATGTCTTCCTCGGACGTCGTTACATAGCGAACGTCACCCTTCGGATAAGGGTTCATCCGCCGCTGAAACTCCGTCGAGCCGACCGACTGCGGATCGCTGCGCTGCTGCTCCGCCTGCGCTAACTGCTCCTGCTTCCACTGACTGAACTCCGAAGCAGGGAAAACGGGATCGTGCAGGATCTCGCCGACCAGCGCCAGCACCGCCGGAAGATTCTCGCGCGTTGTCTCCACGTTGACGCTGAGCTGGGTCGCTCCGCCGCCGATGTTCACGCGTGCTTTGAGCTTGTCGAATTCATCCTTGAGCTGCTGGCGCGTGTGCTTGCTCGTTCCGCGCATGAGCATGTCGGCTGCGGCCACGCCCGCTGTCGAACGATTCATGAGCGACTTCTCGTCGCCGAAGTGCAGGTTGCCGGAGACATTCACCGTTCCGCCGCGTGTCTTCTTCGGCAGAAGGGCAATCTTCAAGCCGCCCGGCAATGTCGTGCGCGTCGTGCGTGAATCGATGTTCGCAGGCGAGGGATCAAACGCCTCGCCGGCTGCAATGGCAGCGTCGCCTTTGTAGTCCTTGACGATCGCAGCGACATCTGACGGCGGCGGAATCTCAGCACGAACCGGCGTCTTGTCGGGGATGAACTCGCCGACAGTCCGGTTCGAAGCGATGAAGTACGTATTCGCGATGCGCTGCACGTCTGCCGGCGTGACCTTGCGGATGCGGTCGCGGTTGAGGAAGAAGAGGCGCCAGTCTCCGGCGGCGATTGTCTCGCTGAGAGCAATCCCGACCCGGTCCGCGGCGTTGAGCGTCATGTCGATGTTCTTCAGCATGCCGGTGCGCGCGCGATCGACTTCCTCTTTCGTCGGCGGCGTGGTTTTCAAGTCGTCGATGGTCTGCAGGAACGTTTTCTTCGCATCCTCCAGCGACTGCTCCTGCCGCACCTCGGCTGACAGGGTCACGAATCCCGGATCGTGCAGGCCAGGCATGAAACCGCCGACCGACGTCGCCTTCTTCGGCTCGACGAGCGCTTTGTAAAGGCGGCCCGAGGGGGTGTCGATCAGAAGGCGCAGCAACACCTGCGCTGCCGCTGAATCGGGATGCGCCTCCGCCGGCACGTGATAGGCGACGGTCAGAGCCTGAACGTCGCCAACCCGCCGCAGCGTGACGGCACGCTCCCCATCCTGTGCCGGCTCGGCCGTGTATGGCTCCTCGAGCTTGCGCGTCGGACGCGGAATCGATCCATAAAGCTTCTCGACCTCGGCGAGCGTTTTCGCTTCGTCGAACTTTCCGGCCACCAGCAGGACGACGTTGTCGGGCTGGTAGTACTTGCGCCAGAAAGCCTGCAGGCGATCGATGGGAACGCGCTCGATGTCTGCGCGCGAACCGATCGTCGAATGTCCGTAGTTGTGCCAGAGGTAGGCGGTGGAGAGAACGCGCTCGTCGAGAACGTTCTCCGGATCGTTTTCGCCCGACTCGAACTCGTTCCGCACGACGGTCATCTCGGAGTCGAGGTCCTTGCGAGCGATGAAGGAGTGCTGCATCCGGTCGGCTTCGAGCGCAAGAGCGAACTTCACGTTGTCCTCGGTGGCCGGCAGGATCTCGAAATAGTTCGTCCGGTCGTACCAGGTCGAGGCGTTGTAGTTGGCGCCGTGCTCTTTGAGCGCCTGCGGGATGTTTTTGTGGTCCGGCGTCCCCTTGAACATCATGTGCTCGAGGAGATGGGCCATCCCGGTCTCGCCGTAGCTCTCGTGGCGCGAGCCGACGAGGTAGGTGAGGTTGATGACGACCGTCGGTTTGGTCTGATCGGGGAAGAGGAGAACGCGCATGCCGTTGGCAAGGTCGTACTCGGTGATTCCTTCGACCGACGTGATCTTCACGGCCGCGGTTTTCGCTGCCGTCGTTGCTTTCTTTGCAGTCGCCGGCGCGGCGAACGACGCCGCCGCAAACGCGACGAGGAACAGGCACGATATCCACTGTTTTCTCACGGGGTCTCCTCTGGTTTCGTGGGTTAGGGACGCCATTCTGCAACTTCCGCTGCGCATGCGCCACTTTCACGCGAAGACGCGAAGACGCGAATAGAACCCTCTGCGTCCCCCGCGTCTCCGCGTGACCGGTTTTCTTTTTCCCAACGCATGTGTCTCACATCCCATAACGGAGGATTCCATGCGACACCGAATACTAATTCTCGCTCTCTCACTTCTGGCAACTCAGGCTTTCGCCGCCCGCACGAGCGGATTCGCACTCAACGTGCTCGTCGATGATGTGGCTCGATCGGAGTACTTCCACGGCGGTACCGTCTACATCGAAGCCGTTCGCGGTTCGAGCTACAGCCTGCGCCTGACGAACCCGACGCCGTATCGCGTCGCCGTCGCGCTGTCGGTTGACGGCCTCAACACGATCGACGCCAAACACACCGACGCCCGCAGCGCCTCGAAATGGGTGCTGGAGCCGTACGAGTCGACGACGATCTCCGGCTGGCAGGTCAGCGACCGCGCCGCGCGCAGCTTCTACTTCACCGGCGAGCGCCACTCCTACGGCGCCAGACTCGGCCAGACCGAAAACCTCGGCCTCATCGAAGCCGTCTATTTCCGCGAACGCCAGCGCGAGCCCGAGGTCTACCGCCATTCGTTTGGTGAGGGACGATCCAACGCCGCCGAAAGCGGCAGTGCTCAACCGTCTCCGTCCGCGGGCTTGGCCGCACCTTCCGCGAAAGCGCAAAGACACGACACGTCCGACGATTACGCCGCAACCGGCATGGGTGACAAGGCCGAGCACGAAATCTACAGCGTCGACATGGACCTCGACCCAACTCCAATCGCCTCGGTCCGCATCCGCTACGAGTTCCGCCAGCAACTCGTCAAGCTCGGCATTCTCCCCCAACACATCTCGCCGCTGGAACGACGGGAGCACGCGAGCGGGTTTGGGGCGTACTGCCCGGAGTAAGCTCGCGTTTTTGACAGCGCGCGCGGCTTCGGACGTGCAGCATCCTTAAGCCGCGCGTCGCTCAACCACAGAGACACAGAGGTCACAGAGGCAGCACTTAATCTCTGTGACCTCTGTGTCTCTGTGGTTCATTCATCTCGTCACTACACTCGATTCACTCTCTCGGCTCGGCCGCAGCCTCGTAGAGCTCGTGAACATCGAGGTGCGCGCCGACCAGCAACTCCGCGGCCGCGCCTTCTCGCACGATGACTGAGCGCCAGCGGTTGTCGGTTTCGCGCGTCCAGACTTCCATGGAACGGTCGCGGTGCGACACGAGG
>DATLVW010000286.1:0-10828 GCA_035577085.1 Thermoanaerobaculia bacterium | reverse complement strand
ACGGAGGTTTCGTGAGCTGCGTCACAAAGAGGGTTTTTCGAACCCTTGCCGCAACTTGTCTCACGCGAAGACGCGAAGACCGCGAAGGAGAGCATCGCAACGTCAAAACCCTTCGCGCCTTCGCGTCTTCGCGTGAGACTTCGGCTACCCCGCCCCCAGCTTCTTCTCCAACTCCTCTCTTCGGTTGCGGCTGAGGCTCAGCTCCGTGCCGTCTTTCAGGCGGACGGCGTAGTCGCCGCCGCTTGCGCGGCGGAGCGTGTCGATGCGGTCGAGGCGAACGATGGCTGATCGGTGGATGCGGAAGAAGACGTTGGGATCGAGCTGCTCTTCGAGGGTTTGCATGCGCTCTCGAACGGCAAAGGTGCGCTCGCCGACGTGCAACTCAGCGTAGGGGCCGCTGGCGCTGACGTAGTCGACTTTGGAGATGGGGACGACGCGGAGCTGGCCTCGCATTTCGACGGTGATGCGCTCGAGGTACTTTGATTTGGGCGGCGGTTCGGAGGCTGGAGGTGCCGTGCCCTCGGGGACATGGAGCAGCGACAACAGGCGCTTCGTCATCTTCTGCACTTCTTCGAGCTCGATCATCTTTCGGGCTCGTTTCAGCGCGTGCACGAAGCGTTCGTCGTCGAATGGTTTTACGAGGTAGTCGATTGCGGCGACATCGAATGCTTTCAGCGCGAACTGATCGAAGGCCGTGACGAAGATCGTGGCCGGCATCTCCTCGGCGCCGATGGTCTCCGCGACCTGCAGGCCGGTCAGCCCCGGCATCTGGACGTCGAGAAAGAGCAGATCCGGCTTCAGCTCCCGGATCCTCTCTACCGTCTCCGTCCCGGTCGACGCCGTCCCGACGATCTCGACGCCCTGCTCCTTCGCAAGCAGGTCTTCGATGCGCTGCCGCGCCAGCAGTTCGTCGTCGGCGATGAGGACACGCAAGGGCTTCTCGCTTTCAGTCGTCATATCGAAACTCGGTTCGCAGGTCGGATGCCGTGTGGAAAGGGAGAACGATCTCGGAGATCGCGCCACCGCCGGTTGCGGACGTTAGTGAAAGCGAAGCCTCGTCGCCGTAAAGCTGCTCCAGACGGGCGCGCGTGTTGGCGAGGCCCACGCCGGCGCCGGCGTTGCGCTCCACGCCCGGCCCGTTGTCGCGCACGGTCAGCACGAGACGCTCTCCGTCGTCGAGACGCGCCGTGATCTCGATGCGGCCGTCGGCGGATGCGCGGGCCGCTCCATGCTCGAGCGCGTTCTCGACGATTGGTTGCAGCACGAGATTGGGGACGAGCGCGTCGAGGGCGGCATCGTCGATCTGCGCCGTCACCGTCAGCCGCCCCTGGAAACGAATCTCCATGATCTCGATGTAACGGCGCAGGATCGACAGCTCGTCGCGCAGCGAGACCTCGTTCGGGGCGTCGCTGTCCATCGTGTGACGGAGCAGCTCGCTGAGCCGGGCGATCATGCGGCGCACGCCTCCGGGATCGCGCTCGACCAGCGCGGAAACGGCGTGGAGCGTGTTGAAGAGGAAATGCGGATTGAGCTGCATGCGCAGCGCGTCGAGGCGGGCGTCGGCGAGCTGCGCCTGGAGTGCCGCGGTCTGCCGCGCCAGCTCGATGGCCTCGCGGGCGCGTTGCTGGTCCCGAAGGAAGTACTCGCGCGCGAAGCCGGCGGCGAGGACTGCGAGATAGATGAGGAACTGGTTGACAAAGCGGAAGCGCGCCACTTCGCGCCAGGGCGAGAGATTAACGACGCGGCGGGGGCGGGTTGCCGTGACGAGCGTGTCGCGCGCGAGGTCGACGGCGAGATAGACGCTGACAGCGATCACCACGCCGATCACGAGCAGCAGAGTGATGCGCGTGATCCAGCGCCACTGCCCGCTGAATCGATTGCTCAGCCAGAAGATCACGATCGTCATTGCGGCCCAGATCGTCGATTCGATGAAACTCGCGGCGATCGGTCCCGCCTGCGAGAAAACCGGAAATCCCTGGTCCGGCCGGTTCAGGAGACGGTTCACCGATGACAGCGCCGCCAGCGAAGTCCAGAAGAGGAAGATCAGGAAGATCTCGCGCGCCTTGAGGCTCCAGCGTGTGTGCTCCGGCTGCTGTGTCGTGGCGTTCATCAATCGATCCGTAAGCAATCCATCTGCTGCAAGGGACTGGCCCTGCAGACTGGTGAGCCATCTTAGCGACTCGTCGTCTCTGTTCGTGTCGCGTCGATGCACTTCATGACATCCGCGTGCACTTCGTTCCCGGCGGAAAGGAAAGCCGTTTCCGAACTGTCCTCATCGGCGTCTGGCAGACTGCCAGATACAACCCAAGGAGAAAGACCGATGAAGAACATGAAATGGTTTGCAGCAGCAGCGGGTGCGATTGCCCTCAGCGCAACCCTCGCCATCGCCGGAACGACGACCGGAGACGGCGGATGGAAGCATGGAGGCAAAGGTGGGTACGAGCGCGGCGCACACCTCGCCGCGAAGCTGAATCTCACCGACACGCAGAAGGAGCAGTGGAAGGCGGTCGAGCAGAACTTCCGCCAGGAGAACGCCGCGTTCTTCGAGCAGTCGAAGCAGACGCGGGAAGCGCTCCACGCCGCGAAAAAGGCCGGAGACACCGCGCAGGTTGATTCGCTGAAGGCGACGGCAAAGTCGCAGCACGCGCAGATGAAGCAGCTCCGCGCGGCGATGGAGCCGAAGCTGATGGCGATTCTCAACGCCGATCAGCAGGCGCAGTTCCAGAAGCTGAAGGCCGAGCGCGCCGCACGTGGCGAAGGCCATGAGCACGAGAAGCAGTAGTACGAGTAGAAAGCCATTAACCACAGAGACACAGAGGTCACAGAGAAACCTCTGTGTCCTTTGTGTCTCTGTGGTGCTTGGTTCTTCTTAACAATTCCACTCCATGTAGAAGAATTTGCGCTTCGTCGCGTTCCGAGGGAACCTCGGTGTCAGGAGGTGTTCCATGAACGCGAAGATGAAGAAGTTGAGAGCGCAGATCGAAAAGGCAGGCGGTCGGATCATGATCTCGGACGACATCCCCGAGGAGTTGGCGGAAATGCTTACTCGCGTGATTGGCGATTGCCCTGATTGCGCAGCGGCCATGAAGGCGTCATCGCGGCAACAGCAACACGCAAGGCACGGGCACTGAGGCGGCCATGCGCTATTGGGTCAATACCGTTTCTCGCGATCACGTCCAGCGCGGCGTGGACGGCGGCTTCACGCAAGCTGGACACGGAAAGGCGACCGGGCTGAAGAGGATGGCGAAAGGCGACCGCATCGTCTTCTATTCGCCCCGAACCAGCCTCGACGGCGGCGAGCCGCTGCAGGCCTTCACGGCCATCGGGACCATTACCGATGAGGCGCCGTTCCAGGTCGAGATGACTCCCTACTTTCACCCTTGGCGGCGCAAGGTTGTGTTCGCCACGAGCCAGGAGACGCCGATTCGTCCTCTCATCGAGTCGCTCGACTTCATCCGCAACAAGAAGAGCTGGGGGTTCGTCTTTCGCCGGGGATTGTTCGAAATTGAGGAGGGCGACTTTCGCACGATCGAGCGCGCCATGACGGCCTTTCTCGTCACCGGAACGAGCCCGCCCGGCAGCACTTCATGACGTGCCGGTGCAGCTCATGACACCTGCGCGCCGTTCGCGTTTTTGGCGAAAGTTCTCTCCTCGCCGCTTTGTCTCCTTATGCGTAATGAGGAGGAACAAAATGAACGCAGGAAAAGTAGCAGCGAAGTGGGCAGGAGCAGGCGTGTTGTCAGTGATGCTCGCATCGACGCCGGCATTTGCAGCTGGGCAGTGGAACGGCAACGGGAACCGCGACGGGCAAAACCGCGACCGCCAGAGCGCACAAACGCAGGTGCAGACCGATCAGCGCAGCGCTGACCGGACGAACTATCAACACCGGAATGGACAGCAGCAAGTGAACGTCGCGCCGGTGGTTACGCAGCCAACGTATACGGCGCAGCGTAATGATCAGTATCGTTCGCGCAACACGAATCAGTCGTGGAGCAATACCAATCAGTCGCGGGACAACGCGTACCAGACGCGCGGCCGGGTCGATCAGGCGAGCACCTATCGCCAGAACACCTATCGCGAGAATGAGCGCGCCAACATCAGCGGCCGTGTCCAGTCGTTCAGCCGGGAACGGAATGGCTATCGCGTCAATCTCGACCGTGGCAGCTACTGGATTCCGGAGTCGCGGTTTGGAAACCGAGCCCGCGACCTCCGCGTCGGTGTTTCGCTCAGCCTCGGCGGCATCTTCCGCGGCGGCGTCTTCGGTATCGACGCGGTGAGCTGGCCCGCGAGCAGCGGCTACGGATATGACCAGGGTTATGTTCGTGGAGTGGTGCAGCAGGTCGACTATCGCAGCGGAACGCTGATCCTTCGCGACGCGTCAACCGGCCGGCTGTTCGAAGTAGACATGCGCGAGGCCGGCGGTGTCCAAGTCGGCCGCGGTGACTACGTCACACTCTCCGGCCAGTGGATTCAGGGCAATGTCTTCGCTGCCTATCGCGTCGACAGTGTCGGCTGATACGAAGAGTGCAGTGCAACGGAAAAAGGCCGGCCCATCGTGGCCGGCTTTTTTCGTATTCACACACTCAAGCCGTCTTTTCCTCGCGACGATGAGCCTGCAACGTCGCCGCGATCGGGATTCCGATCAGTGCCGGCAGCCAGAACGAGAGCAGCCGATAGGTGAGGACGGCGACGACGGCGGCATTCGCAGGGACGCCGAGTCCGCCGAAGAGCGCGGCCATGGCCACTTCGACCACGGCGACGCCTCCCGGGATGAAACTGGCGCGCCCGAGGAGGAGCGGAACGCCGTAGCCGGCCAGAAGGAGCGAGAGGCGAAGAGGCTGGCCGGCGGCGAGGAATGCGTAGCGGAGACAGAGCAGATCGAAGATCAGATTCATCAACGAACAAACGAACGGCCTGATCCATCCACCGTGCTGCAACTGCCGCCATGTTTTGGCGGCGCCCTTCGCTCCCCGCATCAAGCCGGCGTCGTCCCACTTCGGACGGATGCGCTTCACGAGCCGGGAGGCGCGCGAGGCCACCGCCATCATCCAGTCGTGCCGCGCCAGCAGAACGATCGTGCCGCCGATGACAAACGTCAGCAGAGACACAACGATGATGAGCGCACTGCTCGTGATGCGCGAGAGCCTGTGAAAGAGAAGCAGCTCGACGCCGCCGATGAGGGCGAAGAGAATCAAGCTGACCGCATCGAACATGGATGGCAGCCAACTGGTCAGCATCGCGGTGTTCCCCGAAACGCCGCTGTCGCGCGTCCATTTGTAGATCGCCGCGCCGAATCCGAGCGCGCCGGCGGCAACGAGCGCGACGGTTGCCGCACCGATCTCGATCACCGCGGCCCGGCGAAGCGTCATGCGGTCACCGCTCAAGGTGACGATCGACTGGAGGAGCGCTCCGTTGGCTACGTAGCTGAGAAACTCCATCAGCGTCGCGATCGCAATCGCCCACGGCGCCAGCGATCGGAGCGTTTTCAGAGAATCGGTGATGGTGTCCAGGCGTGGCAGGAGTAGATGAACGAGCAGCCCAAGGATCAGCACGATGGGAGCGACGCGCAGGATGCGCAGCTTCAGCGGCCTGGATTCGTCGCTTTCCGTGGATGCGGTGTCGGTCAGGGTTGAGCTCCTTTTTCAATTCTATGTCTGTGCGGGAGTCGGTTGTCGGGGGTCGGAGCGGGAGGAGTTGGGGGGTAGGGAGTGGGGAGTGGGGAGTGGGAGCGTACGCCCCAGGTTCCTGATCCTTCGTCTGATCGCTCGCGCTCCTGATCTCTTTCTCTCTTCTCTCGAACACCAGCACACGCTACTGCCCCTGCTCCGACCCCCGACTCCCGACCCGCGACCCCCGCGCCTGCGGTAAAATGGCCTCATGCGCTCGGCCCGCATCGGCAAGCCGCGATCGGCGTCTCCCGGTTCGTTCTCGCTCTCGCGGAAACTGCCGCGGTTATCGCTGCCGTTGTCGGCTGCAGCGGCCACACCGGCGCGGCCACGGCCGTCGATCGGCAAGCCGGGGCGGTCGCTCTTCAGCGGAGTACCAGCCGGGAAGCCGCCGCTACGCGATCCGGTTAACCCACCTCGCAATGGACGGAAATGACGAGCAGCCACAGCATCCCGCGATCCGCGGCCTGAGAACCGTCTGCCGTTGCAACAACATCAAATACAAGACGATCGAGCGGGCCATCCGGAGGGGGGCGTGCACACTCACGCAGATCGCGGCATGTACCACCGCCACAACCGGTCACTGCGGCGGGAGTTGCACGCCTGAGGTGCAGGAGATGCTCGACGAGCACGCGCCGCAGTCGAAGCTGTCCCAGCCGCCTCCGAAACCTGCCGCTTCGCCCGATGCCTGGTGGATCCGCAAGCCATGATTCCTGTCGTCGCAGACAGCCGCGCGCTGCCGATGATTCCGCCAACCGGCATGGCCATCGCTGCGCTGACCGTGATGCTCTGGCTCATCTGGAGCGACACGATTCGCGCCAGCCGCTCGCCCGCCGTGCTCTACGCGGTGCGCGTGGCGCTCTTCGTGATCGTCGCCGGAATCCTCGTCCTCAACCGCGTCCGCTATCCGTTCCTCTTCTCGGCGACGGCGACGGTTCTCGTCGTAGTCGTCGCGCTGGTCGGAGCAGGCGGTGCCGTGTACTTCGCGCGGCGGCTGGTGAAGCGCGCGTAACCTCGCGCGGGCTAGAGAGAATGGCCGTTGGATGACGCGATTGCTGCCATCCTGAACCGCCGAAGCCATAACGATACACGCAAAACGTGATGTGTCATCCTGAGCCTGCCGGAGGCGCCCGCGCACCACGTTGCTCTCGCGCAGATCATCCTCGGCGCCGCAGGACGGCGAAGGATCTCAAAATACGAAGATCTTGTTCGAGCGGTTTGAACACGATCGCTCGCGCCGGACGAACACGATCTGCGAAGTTTGAGATCCTTCGACGTCCTCCGCCGCCGAGCACGGACTGCGCGAACATCGCCATTCGCGCGGGCGGCTCCGGCAGTCTCAGGATGACACTAACCTCAATTCGGCAGTGATTAGAGACAAGGAATCAGAGACAAGGGACAAAGAGATCGGAAAGGGACCACGCTCAATTGTCAATTGTCAATTCTCCCTTATCCATTGTTGAGTGTCCCCATCTTGCATGCCCCGATGCCGGAGGTAATAAGCATGACCAACCTTAACGGCAAACGTGTCGCAATCCTCGTGACGGACGGCTTCGAGCAGATCGAGCTGACGAGCCCGCGAGAGGCGTTGGACAAGGCGGGCGCGACGACCGTGCTCGTGTCGCCGAAAGACGGCCTTGTCCAGGGCTTCAAGCATCACGACAAAGCGGACAAACTCAGCGTCGACCTTCCGCTGGCGCAGGCGAACGCGTCCGACTTCGACGCCCTCGTTCTTCCCGGCGGAGTCATCAACGGTGATGCGCTTCGCGTCGAGAAACGCGCACAGCAGTTCGTGCAGGACATGGATCGGGCCGGCAAACCGATCGCCGTCATCTGTCACGGCGGATGGCTGCTCATTTCGTCCGGCCTCGTCAAGGGCCGCCGCATCACCACATGGCCCACGCTTCAGGACGACATGCGCAACGCCGGTGCGGACTGGCAGGACCGCGAAGTCATCCGCGACCGCAATCTCATCAGCAGTCGTAAGCCCGACGACCTTCCTGCGTTCAACAAGGAGATGCTCCACGCCATCACGGAAGCGAAGCCCGCAAGCGCACGCCGTGCCGAGAACCGTGAAGAGCTCGGCGTTCGCTAGCAGACATCAGTGACCTCATTGCTTCAATGCGCCAGGCATTTGCCTGGCGCATTTGTTTTCGGCTACCGGCAACAAACTTGCTCTTTCTGATTCGTGGAGTTCCCTGGAGACCCATGCCCACGAACGAAAGGCGGATCCTGATTGTCGATGATGATGACTCGATTCGCGGTCTGCTTTGCACCATCCTGAGCCGCCGCGGTTTCACGGTGGACACGGCGCGCAACGGCATCGAAGCGTTGGCGCGTCTGCGCACCTGCAACTACGCGGCGATGCTCCTCGATCTGATGATGCCGATGAAGAGCGGCTACGACGTGCTCGACGAACTGAAGAAGAGCGAAGCCGCGCAAAGACCGATCGTGTTCGTGCTCACGGCAGGGGGCGCGATCCGCGATCTCGATCCCGAGGTCGTGGCAGGGTCCATCCGGAAACCGTTTGATGTGGAGGTCCTGACCGACATGGTCACGGCCTGTGTGACCGCCTGCGCGCCTCGGCCTCAACTGCCGGACTGTCCCCCCGCGGAGAGTGCCGAGGCGCGAGTGAAACCGAGTTGAACTGGCACATCTTTTGAGAATCAACAACCGGCAAGAGGGCCAGAACTGATGTCAGCCACCGAAGCGAGAGTTCTCATCATCGAAGACAACGACGCGTTACGCGCCATGCTTTTCACCGTCCTTCGTCATCAGCCCCTTGGCGTCGATACCGCGATCGGTGCCGAAGACGCGCTGGAGAAAACACGGCAGTGCGACTATGCCCTGATTCTCATCGACATGAATCTTCCCGACGATGAGAGCATCAGTTTTCTGACCCGATTCCGCGAGGAACGGCCCGACGGGACATCCTTCATCCTGGCCGTGCGCGATCCGAACCTGGAAGTGGCGATCGACGCCACGCACGTAAGCGCCATCGTGAACAAGCCTCTCGAGATCGACACCCTGGCTCATGCGGTCCGCGAGTGCGCACTCGTCGTTCCACCGCCCGACGAACCTTTGAACTGCCCTCCCGCCGAAAGCGACTTCCGCTCGCGCTTCGACGACAGCGGAGCATTCTTTAATTGAGTGGGATGTGATCGACGCGATCGGCTGGGCGAGCTCCTTCATCCTCGTGCTGATGATCGCCACCCAGATTCACAAGCAGTGGAAATCAGGCACGAGCGAGGGAGTGTCGAAGTGGCTGTTCATCGGCCAGCTCGCCGCCTCCACCGGGTTCACGATCTATAGCCTGCTGCTTCGGAACTGGGTCTTTTCCGTGACCAACGGTGTGATGCTGCTGAGTGGCGTGCTGGGAGGGGCGATCACGGTCAGGCAAACGCGGCGCGCGCGTTCGTGAGCGGTGTAGAGACAGAGATCAGAGACAAGAGATCAGAGACAAGAGATCAGAGACAATCAGAGACAAGAGATCAGGAAAACAAGGGATCAGGTTCGTCCCTGATCTCTAGTCTCTGATGTCTCTGATCTCTGATCTCTGAATCTCCGACTCCCGCATAGAATCCCGCCCTTCATGGAACCGCGCCGCAAAGGGATTCTGTTCATCGTCGGCGCGGCGCTGCTCTGGTCGACGGGCGGGATCGGCATCAAAGCGATCGCCGACTCCGCGCTCAAAGTCACCTTCTACCGCTCCCTCTTCGCCGCCGTCGCCCTGATGCTCTTCCTTGGGCGCGGCGTTTGGGCACGGCGGCAGTGGAAATCGACGACGGCATTCATCATCGCCATCATCAGCTATGGCGGATGTCTCACGGCATTCGTCATCGCCACGAAATGGACGACGGCGGCAAACGCCATTTTTCTGCAGTACGCGGGCGTGGTCTGGGTCCTGCTCTTTTCGCCGCTGGTCGTTCGCGAGCCGATGCGAACACGCGATGCCGTCGCCATCACCGTTGCCTTTGCAGGAATGGCTCTCTTCTTCGTCGGCCGTTTCGAAGCGCACGGCATGGCCGGCAATGCCATGGCCCTCCTCTCCTCGGTCTTCTTCGCGTCGTTGATTCTCGTGCTGCGCCGCGAACAACGTGCCGCGCAGGCAGCAGTGACGTGGGGCAACGTCGTCTGCGCGCTGGCCGTGTTGCCGTTCGTCGCGCACGACCTTTCACTCACACCCCGTTCCTTCGCCGTGCTGGCCTTCCTCGGCATCTTCCAGATCGCCATCGCCTACGTGCTCTTCGTCCGCGGCCTGGCATTCGTCACGGCCACGCAGGCCTCACTCACCGGAATGCTCGAACCGGTATCGAATCCCGTATGGGTCTTCCTCTTCCTCGGCGAGAAGCCATCAGTCTTCGCGATCGCCGGAGCCCTAGTCGTCCTCGCCGCGATCGCCGGCCACACTCTGGCAGGGGAGCCGGCCATGGATCTGCCGGCTCCGGACTGACAGGGTTTCAGGCCAGACGTTCGAGCTCATTGCGATGGTTTAGTGAGATCAGAATTGTTGCTGGTTTCCGAAGGCACAACGCAATCCACCGAGGTATCCTCGGAGTCGTGGCACATACGAGCGAACATCTTCGCCGCTTCGCGCGTGGCATGCGGCGGGAGCCAACTCGTGCGGAATCGCGGATCTGGGGATGGCTGCGCGCGCGCCGATTCAGCGAATGGAAGTTTCGCCGTCAGCATCCAATCGGGCGCTACATCGTCGATTTCTACTCCGCAGAATTGAAGCTCGCGATCGAGTTGGATGGAAGCCAACACGCTGCTGAATGGATGATCGATCACGAGTCCGAACGAACCCGCGAGCTGTGTAGCCGAGGGATTGAAGTCCTTCGAATTCCGAACGAGATGTTGATCCGCGATTCGGAGTCCGTTGGTGAATCGATCAAGGCTGCGATCGAACGGCGAGTCGCGGTCCTGCACCGGCTCACATGACGCTCGACCCCCTCATCCGCCTTCGGCACCTTCTCCCCCACTGAAAAGCGTGGGGGAGAAGGCGCTCGTGGGAGAGGTAGTCGTGAAGGGAAAAACATAGCTGCGTAGTCACGCGTTCGCGTGCTTGCGCGTTCAAGTAGTCATGCGATGCTCATGAATCGAGCGCCTTCTCCCCCCGCGCTTTTTGCGGGGGGGAGAAGGTGGCGAAGCCGGATGAGGGG